>CAZYCY010000125.1:3994-6813 GCA_964646145.1 uncultured Thiotrichaceae bacterium | reverse complement strand
TAGACAAGCTGTAGACAAGCTGTATCGACGGGGTCACCCTCGAAATTCGGATCGATGGGGTCAGAGTTGAATGGCACTTACTTAAGCTAATCGTTGGGGTCAGAGTAACTGATTTTTAATCGCAAAGCGTAAATCTCGGGTGGCTTGCCCCCGAGCTGGATAGCTTACAATGGGGTGTTTTTCCCATTGTA
Source organism: uncultured Thiotrichaceae bacterium (assembly GCA_964646145.1). Lineage (GTDB taxonomy): Bacteria > Pseudomonadota > Gammaproteobacteria > SZUA-229 > SZUA-229. The sequence goes on along the minus strand of CAZYCY010000125.1, from coordinate 6,622 downwards.
AGCTATCCAGCTTATGGAGTTACAAAAGAATACACATCATGTATATCGGCAAGAGAATTTTTCCGATGTTATCCAGAGATAAAGAAGCGATATTTTTGGGGTGGTAAATTATGAACACAGAATTATTTTGTTGAAACGATAGGCAGTGCCCAACGAGGAAGTGATTAGGGCTTACGTTCGGGGTTAGCTTGAAGAATACGAGAAGAAGGAAGGCAGACCGAGGCAGCTTGGTTTGTTTTAAAACTCGGCTCGCTTGCGACCGAGTTTTTTATGTGGTGACAGGAAATCAGAAAAATATAGAGCAAGAACACAAAATCATTAACCCTGACCCATTGATAGTTAAACCACATATCAGAAAGACCTTGATGATAGTGTGACATTACCTCTTGCGCTCAATAATACCCCACTTTAGAGTGCGATAGGTATATCTGGATAAAATACTCGACATCAATCGCTAAGTAGAGTACAAAGAAAGAAGAAAAAACGGGTGCCCTAATGCATGAAATGTCACTCTGTGAAGGTGTTCTCCAGGTATTACAAACCGAAGCCAAAACACAGAGATTTAAAAAAGTCATTGCTGTGTGGTTAGAGATTGGTGATTTATCCAGTGTCGAACCGCAAGCCATGTTGTTTAGTTTTGACGTGGTAACACGAAACTCACTGGCTGATGGTGCAACATTAAATATTATCAATGTGCCCGGTCAGGCCTGGTGCAAGCTATGTTCAAAAACAGTCACAATAAAACAACGCTACGATGAATGCTCGGATTGTGGCAGTTATCAATTACAGGTTACTGGCGGCGATGAGATGAAAATTAAACAACTGGAGGTAGAATAATGTGTACAGTATGCGGATGCGGTGAAGCTGAAAGCCGGATAGAAGGTCAGGGTCAAGGTCATACTCATGGGCACGACCACGATCACCACCGCGATCACCACCATGAGCACGGTCACAATCAGAACCATCGTCATAATCACGAAACACATAATCATCAGGGACAAGACCAGCATTACGGCCACGGCCCGGCACATGCACATGCACCCGGTATGAGCCAGGCACGCATGATTCAGGTAGAACAGGACATTCTCAGCAAAAATAACGAATACGCCAATGAGAACCGCCGTTTATTTACCAGCAAAGACATACTGACACTTAATCTTGTTTCCAGCCCCGGCTCAGGCAAAACTACATTGCTTACCCGAACACTCACCGACCTTAAACATGAGATACCCCTGGCTGTCATCGAAGGTGACCAGGAAACCACTCTGGATGCAGACCGCATTCGTGCTACCGGTGTGCCTGCTATTCAAATCAATACCGGTAAAGGCTGTCATCTCGACGCACACCAGGTAGCTCATGCAATCGAACATTTATTACCCGAAGATGCCTCCGTCCTGATGATAGAAAACGTTGGTAATCTGGTCTGCCCGGCTGCTTTTGATTTAGGTGAGGCACACAAAGTCGCGATACTTTCTGTCACCGAAGGTGAAGATAAACCTATAAAATATCCTGACATGTTTTTTGCTGCCGATATTTTACTGCTCAATAAAATCGATCTATTGCCTTACCTCAATTTTGATGTCGGTAAATGTATTGAGTACGCACGGCGTGTTAATCCCAGTATTCAGATCTTGCAGCTATCCGCCACCACCGGCGAAGGCATGAGCGACTGGTATCAATGGATACGACTGGCTCTGCAAAGCCGACTGACAAGTCAAGCTCTACAGTCAAGCGGGCAATCGGCAGTAAAAATACAAACCACAGAAAAAGTGGTTGAGTCAGGCTGATGAGCAGCACACCCGGCATCCCTGCAATGACTAATATTGAATTTAGCGGAAAAATTTGTGATGACAACACAAAGCACGCAGCGCTTAACTGAACACCAGCTAAAGACACGCACTTTACGCGTCCACGGTCTAGTGCAGGGTGTTGGTTTTCGCCCGACCGTCTGGCGCATAGCAAAGGATCTTCACTTGACCGGTAATGTGTGCAATGACGGCAAAGGGGTGTTGATAAATTTTTTTGCAAGCTCGGAAACATTACAACATTTCACAAAAATATTATTTGATGAATCTCCGCCACTTGCACGAATAGACCGCATCGAGGAAATACGCAGCACAGATACAATCTCAAACGAAGATTTTCAGATAATTAAAAGTGCTGAAACTGAAATTGCGACTGGCATCAGCGCTGACGCTGCCACCTGCGCCGATTGTCTGCATGAACTTGGTGATAGTAAAAACCGGCGTTATCAATACCCCTTTTTGAACTGTACGCATTGTGGTCCACGTTTTTCTATCATCCAGCGCCTGCCATACGACAGAGCCAATACTGGCATGTCAGTATTCAAATTGTGCGACAGTTGTAATAATGAGTACCAAAACCCTGCTGACAGACGGTTTCATGCCCAACCCACAGCATGTAAGAAATGCGGCCCTGCTGTTTATTTATGTGATAACAAAGGCAACATTATCAGCTCAAATAAGCCGATCACCGAAGCGGCTAAACAACTCAGGCTCGGCGCCATTCTCGCCATCAAAGGCATTGGCGGTATTCATCTTGCCTGCGATGCCAGCAACCCGTTAGTGGTGAAACATCTACGCCAACGCAAAAATCGTCCTCACAAGC
>CAZYCY010000125.1:0-3894 GCA_964646145.1 uncultured Thiotrichaceae bacterium | reverse complement strand
CCGGGTTCAGCATCATCATGCACACATTGCCGCCTGCATGATTGATAACAATATCGACATTGATGAAGTTTCCATCATTGGCGTAGCCTTTGATGGCCTGGGTTTAGGCGATGACGGTACGCTCTGGGGAGGCGAATTTCTACTCGCCGATTACCGGGACTACAAACGCCTGGCACATCTGAAACCCGTCGTTTTGCCCGGTGCATCACAGGCGATGCGCGAGCCCTGGCGTAATACCTGGGCACAACTCGCTGCCACTATAAGCTGGAAAACGTTCACGCAAGAATATTCACCACTGGAGCTATGCCAAACCTTAAATAAAAAACCACTTAAAACATTGCAGCAGATGCTTAACAAAAACATCAATTCACCACTGTGTTCCTCCGCCGGTCGCCTGTTTGATGCCGTTGCCGCTGCCACAGGTTTGGCTCCAGAGCAATGCAGTTATGAAGGACAGGCCGCGATGGCTCTTGAGGCCTGTATTGACCAGCAAACCTTGCTGCAAGTCTCACCCTATCCATTCGAAAGCAATAAACAAGGCGATACTTATGAGGTAAACACCACCACGATGTGGCGGTGTCTACTGGAAGATTTAACAACAAAAACATCGCCAAATATTATCGCTGCCCGTTTTCATCGTGGTTTTGCGCAAAATATCATTGACACCGCCAGCTTACTTGCTGATGAAAATAATATTAACCATGTTGCTCTCAGCGGTGGCGTTTTTCAAAACCGCACTTTGCTCGAACTGGTGACGGCAGGTCTTAAACAGAAAAACATACAGGTACTCACGCACCGCCAGATACCTGCCAATGATGGCGGTATTGCACTGGGTCAGGCAGTGATTGCAGCCGCACGCAGCATCAAAAAAACAGACAACAGAGAATTCAGCACAGAGAAAACATTATGTGTTTAGGTATACCAGGACAAATAATCGAGATTACAGACCTGGACAATCTTATTGCCAGAGTCGATGTCTCCGGCATTAAACGTCCAGTCAATATTGCCTGTATTGTCAGTGACGAACATCCTGCTGAAAATTGTATCGGTGACTGGGTGCTGGTGCATGTCGGTTTTGCCATGAGCCGAATCGATGAAGAAGAAGCACGTAAAACACTGGCACTATTAGATGAGCTAGGTGAAGTACAGGAAGAAATCGCTGCCATGCACGCCAGCCAGGCTGTTTTAAAAAACTGATATGTCGCAGGACGAGAAACACAAAAACGACCCTGTGCAGGAATTGTATCCTTTTCTGCATGGTGGTAAACGCCGATTCCATTCACCGCGTGCAGGAAGTGCATGCAGCCTGTCACCACATTCTCTGGGATCTGGTACACACCCTGCTCGCCGACAGCCGGGGAGATAAAAATGAAGTACGTAGATGAATTTCGTGACCCTGTAAAAGCGAAAACCCTGATAAACGAGATCCATGCGCTAAAAGATGCACTGCACAAAGATGGCGATCTCCCCTTGCAGTTAATGGAATTTTGTGGCGGTCACACCCATACCATTTTCCGCTACGGGGTTGAGCAAATGTTACCCGACTGGATTGAACTGATCCATGGTCCCGGCTGCCCGGTTTGCGTGTTACCCATGGGGCGCGTTGATGATTGTGTGACGTTAGCAGAATGCCCGGACGTTATTTTCACCACCTTCGGCGATGCTATGCGTGTCCCCGGTTCTAAAAAAAGCCTGTTACAGGCAAAAGCTGACGGCGCCGATATTCGCATGGTGTATTCACCACTCGATGCCCTGCAACTTGCACGAAAAAATCCTGAGCGTCAGCTTATCTTCTTTGCCCTGGGGTTTGAAACCACCATGCCAGCCACGGCACTCACCGTATTACAGGCAGAAAATGAAGGCATCAAAAACTTCGCCCTGTTTTGTAACCACATTACAACCGTGCCCACCATCAAAGCTATCCTCGATTCACCGGACATACAGATTGATGGCTTTCTTGCCCCTGGCCATGTCAGCATGGTGGTTGGCGAAAAACCCTTTAAATTTATTGCTGAAACCTATAACAAACCCATCGTTGTGTCCGGCTTTGAACCTTTAGATATTGTGCAATCCATCTGGATGCTGTTAAAACAACTCGCCGAGAAACGCTGCTGCGTTGAAAACCAGTATGCACGCATTGTGCCTGCGGCAGGCAATCCACCGGCTCTCGATGCCATCAGCAAAGTATTTGAGTTGCGTGAATTTTTCGAATGGCGAGGTCTCGGTTCCATCGACCATTCCGGTATCAGGATGCGCGAGCAATACGCACTATACGATGCCGAACGTAAATTTAGTGTGCCCAATATTAAAATTGCTGATCCAAAATCCTGCCAGTGTGGCGAAGTACTAAAAGGTGTTATCCGCCCATGGCAGTGCAAGGTGTTTGGTTCTGCGTGTATTCCGGAAACACCCATGGGTGCATTAATGGTTTCAACAGAAGGCGCTTGCGCGGCTTATTATAACTTCGGCAACCTGCCAGAGCTGTTAGCCAAACGTCAGCAGAAAAAACACAATAATACACAGGCATCAGCAGCATGAGCAATGTTCTGCCTAAACGCAAGCCGATGAGAGTACTCAAAGCCGATACCATTACACTGGCACATGGCAGCGGTGGCAAGGCAATGCGTGACCTGATTGAAGATGTTTTTGTTGGCGGCTTTGACAATGACCATCTTTCGCAACTGGAAGACCAGGCACGCTTTGATTTAACCGGTCTTACTGCATTGGGAGACCGTCTTGCCATGACCACCGATTCCTATGTCGTCGATCCATTATTTTTCCCTGGCGGTGACATTGGCAAGTTAGCCGTAACCGGCACAGTTAATGACCTTGCCGTCAGTGGCGCAAAGCCGTTATACCTTACCTGTGGCATGATTATTGAGGAAGGCTTTCCGGTTGAAGACCTACGTCACATTGTCGCTTCAATGAAAGCGACTGCAGATGCCGCTGGCGTAGCAATCGTTAGCGGTGATACTAAAGTGGTAACTCGAGGCGCCGCTGATAAACTGTTTATCAACACAGCGGGGATTGGCGTTATCCCCAAACACGTAAACATCACAGCCAGTCGGGCACAGGTCGGCGATAGCGTCATCATTAATGGTTATGTTGGTGATCATGGCGCGGCTATTGTCGACGCACGCGGTGACATGGAACTGGAAAACACCATCGAAACCGACTGCCAGGCGCTTAATGGCCTGATTGAAACCATGTTACAGCATTGCCCCGATATACACTGCATGCGAGATGCAACCCGCGGCGGAATCGCCACCGTGTTAAATGAATTTGCCGAATCCAGTGATGTTAGCATCATACTCAAAGAAACCGCGCTACCGATTCGCCCGCAGGTACGTGGCATGTGTGAAATTCTTGGTCTGGATCCTTTGTACCTTGCCAATGAAGGCAAACTGATTGCCATCGTAGCAGCCAACCGTGCAGATGATTTACTCAACGCTATGCAACAACATCCGGCAGGAAAAGACAGTGCCATTGTTGGCGAAGTAACTGCCAAACCCGCAGGCCGGGTGGTATTACAAACCAGTTTCGGTGGCAAACGAATCATCGACACGCTGGTCGGTGAACAGCTGCCACGAATTTGTTAATTATACTCTTCGCATTCAAGAATATCCCGTTTAGAGTGTGCAGGTTTTCGTCAGTAGTGGCACATGGACGTGGCACTCACGAACCAAAAGATGGAACGGCAAGACGCCCTCGGACAACGGCTGAACACAACCTATTTGGCTGCCTGGTTAATAGCCCAAGTGAACAGATTCATTTTATAAAGGTGAGTTCCGTGAAGATTTGTACTGTCGGTTAATGACGATGGAAATCGGCATACCGCCGCTACGACAATATCGAGATGATGGACGCATTATTTTTTGAATAAAGGGCATCTCT
>CAZYCY010000124.1:0-6819 GCA_964646145.1 uncultured Thiotrichaceae bacterium | reverse complement strand
GACGCAATAATAGAAGCGGGCAGTAGAGCGTACATGGACGTATTTACAGCGTCCTTAAAAATCAATAACCTGTGTCCTTTTCCAAAATTACGCTGAGTAGTTACAAACTTTTTTTGAATTCTCTACAACTTACTGAACTGAAAATTCATCATTACAATGCGATGTACGGGGCAGAAAAAACGCGACCATGCATTTCCTCACCACTTTTGCCAACCAAGGTTTTTATACCTCTGCCAACGCGCCCTTCTGCTCCAGCCAGGCTTTACGGTCTGCCGCGCGTTTTTTTGCCAGCAGCATGTCTAGCATGTTATGGCTGTCATTGCCTTCGCCCAGCGTGAGCTGTACCAAGCGCCGGGTATCAGGGGCTAAGGTAGTGACGCGAAGCTGCATCGGGTTCATTTCGCCGAGACCTTTAAAGCGGGTAACGCTGATTTTACCGCGTTTTTTTTCAGCTTCTATGCGATCTAATATGCCCAGTTTTTCGGCTTCATCAAGCGCATAAAAAACTTCTTTGGCGACATCAATGCGAAATAAAGGTGGCATTGCCACATAGATGTGTCCAGCTTCAACTAATGGGCGGAAGTGACGTAAAAAAAGCGCACACAGTAAAGTGGCGATGTGATAACCGTCTGAATCTGCATCCGCAAGAATGCAGATTTTCCCGTAGCGTAACCCTTCTAAATTCGATGAACCAGGGTCTACGCCAATAGCAACTGACATGTCATGCACTTCCTGCGAAGCTAATACCTGATCGTGTTCCACTTCCCAGGTATTCAGGATTTTCCCGCGCAGTGGCATAATAGCCTGGAATGTTCTGTCTCGTGCCTGTTTAGCGCTGCCACCAGCGGAGTCGCCTTCCACTAAAAATAATTCTGTGCAAGTTAAGTCTTGTGATGAACAATCGGAGAGCTTACCGGGCAATGCCGGTCCACTGGTGATTTTTTTACGAATGACTTTTTTGCCAGCACGTAATCGTTTTTGTGCGTTTTCAATTGCCAGCATAGCAATAGCTTCACCAGCTTCGGTATGTTGGTTCAGCCATAAACTAAAGACGTCTTTGACGACACCGGAAACAAAGGCAGCGCATTCACGAGAGGATAAACGCTCTTTGGTTTGCCCGGAAAATTGCGGGTCTGCCAATTTAACTGAAAGCACATAACAAACTTTATCCCAAACATCTTCTGGGCTAAGTTTTACCCCGCGCGGTAACAGGCTGCGAATTTCACAGAATTCACGTAGGGCTTCAGTTAAACCGGTACGCAAACCATTTACATGAGTGCCACCTATCGCTGTCGGAATTAGATTAACATACGATTCTGTGGTTAATTCACCGCCTTCAACCTGCCACGTCAATGCCCAGTCAACCGCTTCGGTAGAACTGCTCATACTGCCAACAAAAGGTTCTGCTGGCAGACATTCACGTTCAAATAAACTTTCACCCAGATAATCGGCCAGTCCGCCTTCATAGAGCCAGCTTTGCTTCTCGCCCGATTTTTCCTCGGTAAAACTGACCTCCAAACCCGAGCACAATACTGCTTTGGCACGCAACACATGTTTTAATTTGCTAACTGAAAACGTGGCAGTATCAAAATATTTATGCTCCGGCCAGAAATGAATTTTTGTACCAGTATTGCGTTTAGCAACCGTGCCGGTCTGCTTTAGTTTGCTGGTTTTTGCACCATGGGCAAACGTCATTTCAAATACCAAACCATCTCGCCGCACTTCTACCAAAATTTTTGATGACAGTGCATTAACCACTGACACACCGACACCATGTAAACCACCAGAGAACTCATAATTTTTATTAGAGAATTTACCGCCAGCATGTAATCGGGTCAAAATGACTTCAACACCGGGAATGCCTTCTTCAGGATGGGTGTCTACTGGCATGCCGCGACCATCATCAGTGACGCTGATGGAACCATCCTTATACAAAAAGACATCAATTTTACTGGCGTGACCGACAATGGCTTCATCAACACTGTTGTCGATAACTTCTTGTGCTAAATGATTGGGTCGGGAGGTATCGGTGTACATACCCGGTCGTTTCTGCACCGGTTCAAGACCGGTTAATACTTCTATCGATGAGGCATCGTATTTATTCATGTTGCGCCATATCCTGCTTATTCCATCTGAAAATTTTAAATTGCACGGATTTAACCTTTTTTACCTATAACTTACAACTTTTGGACATCTCAATTAATTCTGGAGGTGAAGACTGAAGTTCAAAATAGATTAGATTATGACGCGAATCGTTGGTATGAAACGTGTAACTTCTCAATAAGTCGGGGCAGTCTATCATTTTGAGAGTAGTGCCACATGGATGTGGCGATTACGGGGCAAAGGATGAACACGCCGTAAATACGTCCCCATGTTTACCAAAGCGGGGCTTGTCGGTAGCATCCATGCTACCGACAGTCTCAAAACGATAGACTGCCGCGACTTACTTAGAAGTTACTAAAACGTTGCATAAGTATTTGCAAGCATTAATAATAGTGGGCGGTTGCGAAGATTTACAATAAAAGTATGGCATATTTTGGGCTTAATATTCATCTTCACGAATTAATAGATACAAGAAACGTAACTACTCAGCGTATTATCCGGGTAAGGACGCAGGTTATTGATTTTTCAGGCATCTGCAACATGGATGTTGCAGTAGAGCGTACATGGACGTATTTACAGCGTCCTGAAAAATTAATAATCTGCGTCCTTTTCTAAAATTACGCTGAGTAGTTACCAAGAAACATCCTTTGGTGTTGAATAAAACAGGTATAACTATAAACTGCGTTCATGTCTTCCATGAGCCCACTCGATGCCTGCAACCCAGCACTTAACGCCACAGTCTCCGCTTCAGCCGGTAGCGGCAAAACCTGGCTGCTAATCACTCGCATTGTACGTCTGCTGATTGCTGGTGCTGAACCGGGAAATATTATTGCACTCACCTTTACACGTAAAGCAGCGAGTGAAATGCAAATCAGGCTAAACCAACGTCTGTATGAAATGGCAACCGCTGAGGATGATGAGCTGAATGAGCTGTTAAAACAAATCGGCTGCGACCATAGTTCTTCAACAAAAGTCCTTGCTGCTGATCTTTATGAAAAACTGATGCACAGCCTGTATCCTGTACGCATTCAGACGTTTCATTCATTCTGTCAGGATATTCTATCGCGTTTTCCACTGGAAGCGAATATACCACCAGGTTTTGAATTACTGGAAGATACCAGCCTGCTGGAACGGCAGGCATGGCAAACATTATTTGATAAAGCAGCTTTAGAAACAGCAAACGAGCCGTATCAAACGGATGCGGTACTAAACAGCCAAACAATGACGTTAAACCAGCAACTGGATTTCATCATGCAGGTGTGCAACGGTCCGGACAATACTTTAACCGTTTTACGCAGCTTTTTAGCACATCGTAGCGACTGGTGGGCTTATACTGCACAGCAACAGAAGCCTGTTACTTTTGCCTGTAATCAACTCAGCGAGTTTTTACAAATAGATAAGAAATTTTTGCATGGCGTAGACAAGCCGATAACGCTGTTTATTAATGATATCAACATTCAAAAGTTAAAGATATTCGCCAACTTGCTGTTTGAAATCAAAAACGTAACTAGCGAAAAACATGCTGTCAATATTAACCTGGCACTTAAATCCGAGACCAATAAAAATCTTGCTTTTGAGTTAATACAGTCTGCCTTTTTAAAAAAGAATGGCGAGATTTTAGTACAGGGGCGTAAACACACTGATGTTTTGAAAAAAAAACTGGGTGCTGAAAATGCTCAGCGTTTTATTGATCTGCATAATGACATTGCTGATGAGATTCAGAATGTCAGTGAACAGCTAAAACGCTTGCTTACCTTAAAAATTAATAAAGCCTGGTATTTTTCCGGATTTCATTATGTTGAGATATTTCAGCGACTGAAAAGAGAAATGCGCCTGCTTGATTTCACCGATCTGGAATGGAAGTGCTATCAATTATTGCAACACGCTGACAATGCTCACTGGGTACAATATAAAATTGACCAGCGTATCGATCATTTGTTAATTGACGAGTTTCAAGATACTAATCCCACTCAATGGCATTTACTCTCACCCATATTGGAAGAAATTGCAGCTGATCCAGAACAGCGTTCACGCAGTATTTTTCTGGTTGGCGATGAGAAGCAGTCAATATATAGCTTCAGACGTGCCAACCCCGCGCTTCAGGCACAGGCAAGCCAGTGGTTAGCAGATAAACTGTCTGCAAAAGCAACACCACTGGATTTTTCACGCCGCTCTTCGCCTGCCATTATTCATTGCCTCAATCACATCTTTGAACAGGATGCTATCAAAGCTATTATGACTGGATATACTACGCATAATACGTATCTGAGCGCATTACCGGGCCGGGTACAACTTTGTGATGTGTTTGAAGAAAACGTGGAAGAAGCACATGACCCAATAGAGCTTGCTGTTATTAAAGCAAGTTACTTTCGTAACCCGTTAACCCATGCCAGAGAAATATCAGTTACCACCCCGAGGCATAAAGAAGCAGACTATATAGCCAGGCAGATTTTGCAGCTGATCAGTCAACCCGCATGCATTACAGACAATGGAAATGTTCGCCCAGCCCAGCATGGCGACGTGCTGATATTAATGCGCAATCGTACCCACATCGACATTTATGAAGCTGCTTTAAAACAACACAACATTCCTTTCATCGGCGATAAAAAAGGTGGGCTACTGGACAACCTGGAAATTCAGGATTTAATCTGTTTGCTAAACACGCTGATTTCACCGTATAACAATCTTGCCCTGGCACAGATTTTAAAATCACCAATATTTAATGCCAGTGATGATGATTTAATTTTACTGGCTAAACAGAAACACCATACACACTGGTATGAACGATTATTGCAACTGACTGCAATCGACACCGATGAAACAGGCAAGCTGTTAGACAAATCAGCGCCCAGTAAAGCCTTAGCCGGTGGATCTTTGCAGCGAGCAGCCAGGCTATTACCACGCTGGCAAAAGCTGGCAGAGAAACTGCCGGTACATGATTGCCTGGACAAAATTTTCTCAGAAGGCAATATTATTCAACGCTACGTTGCCGCCAACAAGACAATAAACAAACAAAAAGTTGTTGCTAACTGCCAACGCTTTCTTGAACTGTCGCTGGAGACTGATAGCGGACGCTACCCAAGCATTACCCGTTTCCTGCAACGATTAAACTTTTTGAAAACTCATTCAGCAAACCCGCCACAGGAACCTCTGTCACAAAACAACGAATCCCGCGTTCGCTTGATGACTATCCACGGCAGTAAAGGCCTGGAAGCTCCGATTGTTTTTTTAGTTGATTGCAATAGCGTATCGAGCAATAGAAATGCCTATGCCAGTCTGATTCGCTGGCCGGCAAATAAATCACGGCCAGTCAACTTTCAATTGCAATTAAGCAAACATCACACTGACCAACTAACACAACAGCTACAGCAGGATAAACTCGATGAACAGACACGAGAAGAATTAAATTTACTTTATGTCGCACTTACCCGCGCCCGAGAACAGCTTTATATTAGCGGCGTAGCCAGTAAGCGAAATCAGTCTAATAGCTGGTATCAGATTATCAAAAGTGGTTTAGATGACATCATGCTGGCAGAAACCACCATTGATGGCATCGGCTGCCAAGTCTATCAGCAGTTAAATTATGCAGCCAGTACGATTGGTAAAGCTGCCGCGCCTGAGGCGCCTGCTGCAAAGCACGTTAGTTGTGATCTGCGCCTGCTAACGCCACTAAAAAATTTCGCAGCACCTTTTTTTATGATCGCGCCGAGTCTGGACACCGATGAATATCAGGCAGACTGCACACACCGTCTGAACAGCAACCAGGATACAGCACAGAACATTACACAAGAGGCAGCAAGATGGCGCGGCAGCGTTATCCATCGCATGCTGGAACAACTTTGCAAAACCGGCACTTACCCGGCATCGGAGCAAACCGTTGCTCACATACAGCAACAATTATTGGCTGAAACCGCCCTCAATAAACCAGCATTTAGCTCATACCTTGATGACTGCATAGAAGAAGCCGTTGCCGTGTTTAACCACGTTGAATTTAAAGCCATCTTTAATCCTGAACCAGACAAACAGACGTACAATGAAATGCCTTTGATGTATTTGCAAGAACAGCAAGCGGTTTACGGTATTATTGACAGACTTATCAAATCTGATGAAAAAATATGGATAATTGACTATAAATCGCATCGTACACCAAAACAATCAATACGGGATACTGCTTTACAATTTTCAAAACAACTGCATTATTATCACGATGGCGTAAAAAAACTGTGGCCGAGACATGCAATAAAGACAGGGGTTTTATTTACTCACTATAAAAAAATTGTCTGGCTGGAATAAAGCTGACGTGGTAAATTGTTTTCAAATAATTATTGCTTTTATACTCTTCGCACTCAAGATTCATGTTCACGAATTAATAGAGATGCCCTAAATATTCTCGCAGTGAGTAAGCTATTGCAAGGTAACTACTCTATCCTTTGGTTGGTAAACGCCACATCCATGTGGCACTGCTATGGCGGATTCTTGATTACGAAGAGTTTAACCTAAGGACTCAGGATTAAATAAGATGCGGAACTTAACGCCGAATTTTTGTTTCAGATTGGATGATCTCAAAAGGCGCATAGTTGCGCTACGCAACGATTTGAGATCATTCAAGCTGGAGCAAAAAGGCAAGTTAAGTTTCGTAAGTTATTTGATCCTGAGTCCTAAGGGCATTGTTTGATCCGTTAACGGCACATCTATGTACCTCTACTTTTTGCCAAG
>CAZYCY010000123.1:0-6857 GCA_964646145.1 uncultured Thiotrichaceae bacterium | reverse complement strand
CGTCCTTAAAAATCAATAACCTGCGTCCTTTTCCAAAATTACGCTGAGTAGTTACAAAAAAACAAATCGTTAATTTGCTCAAAGTGTAAGCCCGCCCGTCAAGTTGTGTTATATGACACAATAATTAAAACGATATATTTTCAAGCCTATGATTTTATTGGGTATTATTACTGGCATGTTATTTGCATATATAGCGGGCAAACAATAACAGCATCGACTTTGTAAACGCATGTAAAAAGTCGACCTGAAAACATCAGCACCCCTTTAATCAATACATGCCCCTGTATTTAACTCAGCATTATTATGACCGAGGTAGCAGTTAATGATAAAAATAAAAAAAGCCATTCTTGTAACAAGTGTAATGGCGATGACTGGCCCTGCTTCAGCTGTTGAGCAATTAGACACCGTTGAAGTAAGAAGCACAGTATTACACGATGTCAGTGGTGAGCAGGTCAAATCAGCCGATTTAGCAGAAGCCTTGGCAAGACAATCCCCAGCTATCTCAATCGTCCGCCGTAGTGGTATCGCAAACGATATTATTTTACGTGGTCAGAAAAAAGACAATATTAATGTCACGATTGATAATACAAAAATATATGGAGCATGTCCTAATCGAATGGATCCACCAATATCACACGTAGCAACACATATAATTTATAGCATAGAAATTATTGAAGGTCCTTATGATGTTGAAAATTTTGGTACTTTAAGTGGTATTGTTAAGGTGAGGACTAAAAAACCCGAAGAAGGTTTTGCCGGGGAGATTAGCCTTAATCTGGGCAGCTTTGATTACCGCGGCGTAGCCGCTACCGTTAGTGGCGGTAGTGAGAGAGTGCGCTTTCTATTAAGCGTTTCCAATGAAAGCAGTGCTCAATATGAAGACGGTGATGGCAATACCTTTGCTGAACAGATAGAGATCCTTAACCCTACAACTAATCCTATGAGGGATCCACGTTATAAAAATGAATACAAAGATATTGATGCCTATGAAAAAAGTGTTGCATTAGGCAAGATTTATATCAACTTTACTGAAAACCAGGAGATGCGTCTAAGTTATACCGCCAACCGTAGTGACGACATACTTTACCCTTCGAGCAGGATGGACGCATTATATGAAGATTCTGATATTTTTAATATTGAATATTCGATTAAAGATTGGGGCAGCTATTCTAAATTACTGGATGTGCAATATTATCATTCAAAGGTTGAACATCCGATGTCAACTTTTTACAGAGTCTCTTCAGGTCCAAATTCAGCCAACGAAGTCATCCATCGCCTAACCACAGACATGCAGGGCCTGAGAATTAAAAACAGTTTTGACTTGAGCAGCTCATTAGAGTTAACCATTGGCGTTGACACCAGTAAAAGAAACTGGGACGGAGCATTTGAAGCAGAAGGGGTCCGTGCTGGAATGTCAGGAAGAATAAGCATTGATGATGTTGATACCGAGAATGCCGCCATCTTTGCCGAGATTGAAAAGAAACATTCAAATATTGGCATAAAAGCTGGTTTACGTTTTGATGACACCCGCATCACGCCAGCGAATAATCTAAATCAACCCGACAATGACTACAGCACGCTCAGTGCAAATATATTTATGAATCTGCAAGCAGATACTAATACCCGATATTTTGCTGGCGTAGGTAGAGCTTCACGTGTGCCAGATGCAAGAGAACTGTATTTTAAAAATATAAGAGAGGTTGAAATAGGCACACCAACATTGGATGAAACAACCAATACAGCTGTGGATTTTGGTATCGAAAAAACCTACGATAACTTCAATATCAAGACCAAATTATTTTATAGCTGGTTAAGTGACTTCATATATTTCAATTCAGATAAAACCCAGAACGCCTTTGAGAACATTGATGCAACGATTTATGGTTTTGACGTGAGTGGCTCCTATTTCATGTCCGAGACAGTGTATGTCGATTTTGGTCTTGCTTATCAAAGAGGACAAAAAGATAAGCCTTTAGCCGGACAGAGTGATACTGACCTTGCGGAAATACCGCCAATGAAACTCAATGTGGCGCTGAATTTTGATTACAGTCATAGAAACACAGCGAGTATTGCGTTGCTGGCGGTTGATGACTGGGATAATTTTGACAGTGATAATGGTGAACAGGCTATTAGCGGTTATGGCATTATCAATGTAAAAGTAAGACATGCTGTTACAAAACAATTTGAGTTAATCGCTGGCATTAATAACATAGCAGATAAAACCTATGCCGCGAGCAACACATATAAAGATCTGACGCTACTGGCTGATGGTGCTGGTGCTGTTATGTTGATGAATGAACCGGGACGTTTCCTTTATGTGCGTGGCACTTACCGGTTTTAATCTCTCCTGGTTAGGACTCAGGATCAAATAACTTACGAAACTTAACTTGCCTTTTTGCTCCAGCTTGAATGATCTCAAATCGTTGCGTAGCGCAACTATGCGCCTTTTGAGATCATCCAATCTGAAACAAAAATTCGGCGTTAAGTTCCGCATCTTATTTAATCCTGAGTCCTTAGCCATAAAATCCAGCTATTAACTTTTTCAACCATGAAACACATTAAAAATATTTTTCATGCCTCTGCATTTAACTCAGCTGGCATTTGTGGCTAACCAGGCAATCCTTTGCTCCGTAATCGCCACATCCATGTGGCACTACTCTCAAAATGATAGACTGCCCAGCTTATTGAGAAGTTGCGAGTTATCCGAGACCTCAGCATAACTCAAGCACAAATTAAAACGGCTAATTATTTCCAATATTTCTGTCAAAATATCGCGCAATAGCACACTATTACACTCAATTTTGCCAAAAATCTTGAAAAAACCATCTCATTTTTCTTTGCACCTGACTTATGCTGAGGTCTCAACCCGTTAAAATTAACGATACTTGTGTAGTGTATTGAATACACTACACTAGGAGCTTGTCCGAGAATAGAAATCGTAGCGAAAATCACAGAGAAGCCATAAGGTGAGTTTATCGAATGAGGAGAATATTGGGTATATTTAACGATTTCGATAAGCTCAGATTATGGCTTATATGGGATTTGCAGTAGGTTATCTATTCTCGGACAAGCTCCTAGTCTTTAATCCCGCAACAACTGGGCTACAGCATCGCCATAAAAGGTTTTAGCTACGTCCCAGCATCCCGGATTAATTGAATCTACAATATCTGCATAGATTATCATCGGATTTATACCGTCTATATTATTTTTGCCCTCAAAGATTGGCGACCAAAAACTTTTATACACACAAATTTCACCCGCATCATCTTTTTGCAAACCATAAAACTCGGCAAATTCTCTCTGTTTTGCGTCCGATGCAAAATATAGGCTAATACTCTCTGGCTGCATAAAAGGCGTAGATTTTGCGATGACAACTTCGCCACCCCACAAGCCCTGAAATTTACTCGGGTCTGCTTTTAGCCACCAGGCTTTATCATCATGGTTATCTTTACGGCTATAGCAGACCATAAGTTGTTTAGGTCGTAACTTTTCCAGATAACCATCAACCCAGCGCTCAAACAAACGCTTTTTATTAACCAGCCGCCGCTCACCTTCATCAAGTATATAACCTGAAGCGTACAGATCATCAATAACCGGACCAACACTGCCCAATGCAATATTGATCTTATTAGAAATATCCCGGTATGAAGCATGTAGAAATCGTGGTTCATTAAACACAGCAAATATTAACTTTAGACCTGCTGCATTAAACGCTCGCCCACGCACACGTTTACTGCGTAATTGCGCTGGTTTTTTACCTTCAATGTACCAATCAAGCGGTTTAGTTTTAATCGATAAGTTACCAGCACAGTCAACAAACGCGACTGAACGCTGACGAAGTTTTTCTGCCATTACGGGATTAATAAAATCAGCGAATAATATAGTTTTACTCGGCATGGCTTTAATTTGCGAGATTAAGGTATTGATGTCTTTTTGTGGCGCCCATGCTTGCACCATCACATTAAAAATACATTGATTATTGCTAGTGTTTAACGTTAAGGCTGTTTTGCCCTCTAAATTCGGTTCAGACAATACAAATAAATTTTCACTGGAAAGCAGCGGCTGTTTGTTGCAGCTAGCAGTGTTCAACTGCATTAAAGCCTGCTGTAATATCTGATTTTTTTCCATCAAACACCTGCACCAATGTCGGTTCAAAAATATTGAACAAAGTTTAACATGGACATGTTTATAGCGTGTATTTAATGAGTGGTAGCCTTTTCATTCGATTCAGTAGTAATACCTGTAAACACCACCCTAAATCCTGCAAAAGCCCTATGAGCTACTACCAAAGTTGTAGGTCGTTTTAGCGTTTTGTCAGGTTGTGTTATCGCTAACCCGAGATATACTCTTCGCACTCAAGTATACCTTAGGATATCAATTCGCTGATTTTTTAAGATGAACCATCAATAATGAGATTGCTGCTGGTGTAATACCTGGAATGCGCCCCGCCTGACCAATGGTTTCAGGACGATGATCGCTGAGTTTTTGTTGCACTTCTAACGATAAACCACGGACGTTTGAATAGTCGATAACATTTGGAATGGCGGCTTTTTGATGACGTTTGGTTTTCTCGATTTCATCTAGCTGGCGCGTTAAATAACCAGAATATTTTGCCTGCACTTCTACCTGTTCGGCGACGCTGGTGGTAATGCCTTCACCTTTGCCAATGATGTCGGTTAGTCCGACATAGTCTATTTCTGGTCGGCGCAATAAATCAGCGGCTTTGTAATTTCGCTTTAAAGGTTTCACTTTTCCGTCTACCGCAAGCTTTTCTGCAAAGGCTTTACTCATTGCCGATTCGGGCTGTATATTCAATTGCGCCAAACGCTGCTGCTCTTTTTCAATGGCTTCACGTTTATCTGAAAATAGTTGCCAATGGGTATCATTGATTAAACCCATTTCACGCGCACATTCCGTTAATCTTAGATCGGCATTATCCTCGCGCAAGATCAAACGATATTCTGCGCGTGAGGTAAACATGCGATAAGGCTCTTGTGTACCCAGCGTGACCAGATCATCGACTAATACACCAATATATGCCTGATCGCGCGTAGGCGTCCATGACGCTTTGCCCTGTATAAATCGCGCAGCATTAATGGCTGCCAGCAAACCTTGTGCCGCTGCTTCTTCATAGCCTGTGGTACCGTTTATCTGCCCGGCAAAAAATAAACCATTGATGAATTTGGTTTCCAATGAAGCTTTTAGGTCTCGCGGGTCAAAAAAATCATATTCGATGGCATAACCCGGTCTGGTGATATGCGCCTTCTCAAAGCCTTTCATCGAGCGCACAAATTTAAGCTGCATATCAAATGGCAGGCTGGTTGAAATACCGTTTGGATAAACTTCGTTGGTGGTAAGCCCTTCCGGTTCGATAAAAATCTGGTGTGAGGTTTTATCGGCAAAACGCACTACTTTATCTTCTATTGATGGGCAATAACGTGGACCAATGCCTTCGATAACGCCACTGTACATTGGCGAGCGGTGTAGACCTGCACGGATAATATCGTGGGTTTTTTCGTTGGTATGGGTAATGTGGCAACTAATCTGTTGCGGGTGATCTTCGGCTTTACCGGTATAGGAGAATACCGGCAAGGGCATGTCACCTGGCTGTTCAGCAAGTTCAGAATAGTCAATGCTGCGACCGTCAATTCTGGGTGGTGTGCCCGTTTTCAGGCGTTCAACACGAAACGGTAAATCGCGTAAATGCTGTGCCAGCACAGTTGAGGGCAAATCACCAGCGCGACCACCGGAAAAATTCTTTTCACCAATATGGATTAAACCACCTAAAAAAGTACCGACAGTGAGCACCACAGCCTGAGCTTTAAATTTAAGCCCCATCTGCGTGACCACACCGGTTACACATTCTTCAGCATCGACAGTCTCAACAATTAAATCATCGACGGCCTGCTGAAACAAAGACAGGTTAGGCTGGTTTTCCAACGCTTCACGTACCGCGGCTTTATATAAAACCCGATCTGCCTGCGCGCGCGTGGCACGTACCGCTGGACCTTTTCGACTGTTTAAAATACGAAATTGAATACCGCCTAAATCGGCAGCTTTTGCCATAATGCCGCCCATGGCATCAATTTCTTTTACCAGATGACCTTTGCCGATGCCACCAATGGCGGGATTGCAGCTCATCTGACCCAATGTTTCGATGTTGTGCGTTAACAACAAGGTTTTTACGCCCATGCGTGCAGCCGCCAGCGCAGCTTCGGTGCCTGCATGACCGCCGCCAATAACAATGACATCAAAAGAATCGGAATAAAACATAGTAAAACTCAAATTAAACAGACTACCTATTATACCTAAATCCTGCAAGTAGAAGTGTGTTCAGAGTGTATCTTGTTGATTCGTAAAGTGAATAAGTCATTAGCGTTGTTACCTTATTGGCTTTACGGATCAACAAGATGCGCTATGGATGTGCTTATGCTTGCAGGATTCAGGTTACAATACAACTGATGATGAGAGCCGGTGTCAGTTGTGCGCATCAATAAGAATTTAGGGTACCTCTTGTTTAACGTCTTAAACTATGGCATCCAAAAATTATCTTTTTGTCAGATTTATTCGCCTCACCATTTCCATCCTTAGGACTCAGGATCAAATAACTTACGAAACTTAACTTGCCTTTTTGCTCCAGCTTGAATGATCTCAAATCGTTGCGTAGCGCAACTATGCGCCTTTTGAGATCATCCAATCTGAAACAAAAATTCGGCGTTAAGTTCCGCATCTTATTTAATCCTGAGTCCTTAGGTTCGTAAACAGCACATCCATGTGCCACTACTCCAGAAGAGATGACTTAATAGGCAAAAACCCTGCCACCGCATAACTTGTAAAATTCAGGGCGACAGGCAATC
>CAZYCY010000122.1:0-6873 GCA_964646145.1 uncultured Thiotrichaceae bacterium | reverse complement strand
AATAGAGGTGCCCTAAAGTGTTTCATAAGTATTTACAGCTATTAATTGACCTTTTAAGTATCGATATTGGTAGCAGATAAAGCATTGGCTTCGATAAAGTCACGACGGGGCTCAACCTGGTCTCCCATTAGCATAGTAAATACTTCATCAGCAGAAACGGCATCTTCAATACGTACCTGTAACATACGGCGCGCTTCAGGGTTCATAGTGGTGTCCCATAATTGATCAGGATTCATTTCACCTAGACCTTTGTAGCGTTGAATATTTTGACCTTTTCTCGCCTCTTTGAATAACCAGTCCATCACTTGATCAAAGCTTTCTATTAATTTTTGCTTTTCACCGCGTTGAATATAAGCGTCTTCAGATAATAAAGAATCCAGCTTATTTCCTAGTGAAGAAAGATTTTTATAATCTGTCGAATCAAAAAATGTATTATTTAGCACATAATCATGGTCTAAACCATGTAGTTTTTTTGTTATTTTTATATTTAAATTATTATCTTCGTCCTGATTAACAACTGCACTATAAATAACCCCTGTTAATTTATATTTTTCTAATAATTTCAATATCTTATCTGCATACTCCTGTAACTGTTCATTATTATTGAAATCTTCTTTGAGCAAGCCATTAATATTAATAATCTGTTCAAGAACGTTTCGATCAATGCGTCTACTTAAACGTTGAATAATAGTTTTAGCAACTAAATAACTACCTGCTATTTCTTCCAATGCAATATCAGAAATAGCAGGTGCATCTGCTGAAACAAATAACTTTGCGCCCGTTAGTGCTTGTTGTAATAAATAAGTATTTAACTCATCATCGTCTTTAACGTAGCGTTCCTGCTTACCCTTTTTAACTTTATATAAAGGTGGTTGAGCGATATAAATATGACCACGTTCAACCAGTTCACCCATTTGACGATAAAAGAAAGTTAATAACAGTGTGCGAATATGCGAGCCATCTACATCCGCATCCGTCATTATAATAATTCGATGATAACGCAGTTTATCAGGATTATATTCATCCTTACCAATACCACAGCCGAGCGCAGTGATTAATGTACCAATCTCTGCCGAACCCAGCATTTTATCAAAACGTGCCTTCTCAACATTTAGAATTTTTCCTTTAAGCGGCAATATAGCCTGCGTTCTACGATCACGCCCTTGTTTGGCTGAGCCACCCGCAGAATCCCCTTCCACTAAATATATTTCACATAAAGCTGGGTCTTTTTCCTGACAGTCTGCTAATTTACCCGGTAAACCAGCAATATCCAATGCGCTTTTACGACGCGTCATTTCACGTGCTTTTCTAGCTGCCTCTCTGGCTCTGGCGGCATCAATAATTTTATCAGTGATATTCCTTGCATCAGCAGGATTTTCTAATAAAAAATCCTGCAATTTTTCTGCAACTAACGACTCAACAATGCCTTTTACCTCTGATGAAACCAACTTATCTTTTGTTTGTGAAGAAAATTTAGGGTCAGGAACTTTTACTGAAACAACAGCTGTTAAACCTTCTCGTGCGTCATCACCTGAAACCGAGACTTTGGCTTTTTTTGCAGCACTCGATTGATTCACATAATTGTTTAAGCTGCGAGTTAGCGCACCACGAAAACCGGCAATATGCGAACCGCCGTCTCTTTGTGGAATATTATTTGTAAATGGATAAATTTTCTCCTGATAAGAGTCATTCCACTGCATAGCGACTTCTACCACAACATCGTCTTTTTCTTCAATAAAATACAAAACAGATGGATGCAAAGGTGTTTTATTCTTATTGAGGTGTTTAACAAAAGAACGAATGCCGCCTTCATATTCAAACACATCCTGCTTTTCATTACGCTCATCAAAAAGTACGATTCGAACGCCAGAATTAAGGAAAGACAATTCACGTAAACGTTTACTTAAAATATCATAGTGAAATTCAATATTCTTAAAAACATTATCACTCGGCCAAAAACGCAATGAGGTACCGGTTTTTTCAGTATCCCCACTCACCGCCAATGGTGATATCGGATCACCCATATGGTATTCCTGTTCATGAACTTTACCATTGCGTTGAATAGTTAATTTCAACTTTTCAGATAAAGCATTTACCACAGAAACGCCCACACCATGCAATCCGCCAGACACTTTATAGGAATTATCATCAAATTTTCCACCAGCATGCAAGATAGTAAGAATAACTTCAGCAGCAGACATACCCTCTTCTTCATGTATTTCTGTAGGAATACCTCGACCATTATCAGAAACGGTTACCGAATTATCTGCGTGTATTTTTACCTTTATTTCATTACAGTGACCAGCGAGGGTTTCATCAATTGAATTATCAACGACTTCAAATACCATATGATGCAAACCGGTGCCATCGTCTGTGTCACCAATATACATTCCAGGGCGTTTTCTAACCGCATCCAGACCTTTTAAAACTTTAA
Organism: uncultured Thiotrichaceae bacterium; assembly: GCA_964646145.1. Lineage (GTDB taxonomy): Bacteria > Pseudomonadota > Gammaproteobacteria > SZUA-229 > SZUA-229. The sequence goes on along the minus strand of CAZYCY010000122.1, from coordinate 4,439 downwards.
TACTTGATGAATCGTAATTATCCGTTGTACTCATGTTTTCAACCACTTATTTGAACTACTGCATTATATCAGGTCTTCAACTTCGATATATAAAGATTAATTACGTATATTTTCGTAACTTCTCAATAAGTCGTGGCAGCCTTCATTTTGAGAGTAGTGTCACATGGATGTGGCGATTACGGAGCAAAGGATGGACACGCCGTAAATACGTCCCCATGTTTACCAAAGCAGAGCTTGACGGTAGTATCCATGCTACCAACAGTCTCAAGACTATAGAGACTGCCCCGACTTATTGAGAAATTACTTTTTTACATGCCTCTGTATTTAACTCAGCATTATTATGAGGTCAGGACGCAAGTACTGTGCTGAGTTAAATACTGAAGGCACATTATATTACTTACATTGCCTTCTAAATTATTTCCCCATGTTCCACGTGGAACATTTTTTTTATCTCCCATGCAGACAAATCAATTTGCTTGCTGTCAATGGCAGTAACAAATAATTGAATATTCATAGTAGAAAGAACTGATAGGATTAATTTACGATGATATTCATCTAGCTCTGCGGGTAAATCATCATAAAGTAAAACACAGCTTTTACCCTTTGATTCGGTAAACTGCATTGCCTGAGCCAGGCGCATCAGTGCTACTAGTAATTTTTGCTGTCCACGAGATATACAAGTTTGTGCACTTTGTTTATTAATTTTTATAATAATATCAGCGCGCTGAGGACCATATTGGGTATAACCTTTTATCCTTTCTTTATTTAGATTATCTTCTAGAAGCGTTAATATATTGCTATCATCTGGCCAGCCACGTTTATATTCAATTAAAACTTCATCATGAGTAAAAAATTGATTCATTAACTGATAAAAATATGGTGTTAACTTATCGAAATATTGTTTTCTTAATTTATCAATATAATTAGCAGAATTACTGATTTCCTCATTCCACAAATTGCATATATCGATTTTTTGTTTTGATTTTAATGATGCATTTCTTTGTGCAAGGGATTTTTTAAATCGTTTCCATGCATCAAAAAAATCATGTTCCACGTGGAACACACCCCAATCCAAATATTGGCGGCGTTGAGATGGGCTGCCACTAATTAATTTATAACTATCAGGATGTATGGCAAGTACTGGAAATTTTAAAGTAATATCAGAAACACGTTTTAATGGTTGATGATTGATACGAATTTGTGATTTATTTCTACTACGTCTAATACCTAGTGGAATAGATTGCTGCTCTATATTTTCTATCGTGGCGACAAGTTGTAAATATGGAGATTGTCTATTTATTAAGTCAGATACAATTTGAGTACGAAAAGATCGAATATGACTTAAATAAAAAATAGATTCTAGTAAGCTGGTTTTGCCTGAAGCATTATTACCAAAAATTAAGTTGATGCCTTGAACAGGTTCTAAATGTAAGTTTTTCAGATTTCTAAAATTATTTATTTTTAACTGTGTTAATCGCATATCTTAAATATATTTATTGTGTGCGAGAGTTACAGCAAGTGTGACGTTATAAACGCATTGGCATAATCACATACTTACAATCTTGTTCATCAGGATAAGTGGCTAAAAAACTACTATTTGAATCACTAAATGTTGCCTGAACCGTATTCGATTGAGATATATTAAGTACATCTAGCATATAATTAGCATTAAAACCGATTTCTATGTCATCACCATTATAATCTACATCAAGTTCAATATCGGCTTCTTCGTGATCTGGGTTTTGAGCTTGTAACTTTAATGTATTAGTATTTAAAATTAATCGTATACCGCGATATTTTTCGTTAGATAAAATAGAAGCACGCATTAAAACTTGACGAAGTTGGTCACGATCAGCTGTAATTACATTGTGTCCACCAGTTGGTATAACACGATGATAATCTGGAAAGCGCCCATCAATAAGTTTGGAAGTTAATATAAAATTATTAAATTGCACTTGTAAGTGATTAGTTCCTAAAATAATTCTTACAATATCATCAGTTTCTGATAATAATCGTAAAAGCTCTAATACACCTTTTCTAGGTAAGATTACTTGTTTACTAGTGGGGATATCTGCATTTATTTCTTTTTGGCAATAAGCTAAACGATGACCATCTGTTGCAACGGCACGTAAATAATTTGAATCTAATTCAAACAGTAAACCATTTAAATAATAACGTACATCTTGTTGAGCCATAGCAAAAAATGTTTTATTAATTATTTCATGTAAGGTTTTTTGAGAAATTTCAAAATCGTAAATACTAGTAATTGCATCAAGAGATGGAAAATCATTTGCCGATAATGTTGTTAGCATAAAACGACTTTTCCCTGATTGTATATAAGCTTTATTATCATTTATTTTGAAATTAATAATCGCCTCATTGCTTAATGATTTACAAATATCAAGTAATTTTCGTGCAGGAACAGTAATTTCGCCCGGTTCATCAATAACTAGGTTAATTTGACTAACCAATTCAATTTCTAAATCAGTAGTAGTAAGGATTAAGGCATTTTCAGAAGCTCGAAGTAAAACATTTGAAAGTGCTGGCATGGTTTGTTTTTTTTCGACGGCACCAATAATCTGCTGAAGTGGTACTAGCAGTACTTCCTTTTTAATATGAAATTGCATAGTGATCCTCATATATAATAATAAATATAATTAATTTTATATATATTTATTATTATTATTATGTACCACTATCATCTGTGGATAACAATAATAAATATATATAAATCAATAGTTTATGATTAATTTATTAATTTATAACAACTTTATAAATTGCATTTTAACTGTCGATTAAATGTGCATAAAATTTTTAGTCATTTTTAATAACAATCTTTTACTAGCTAAATCACATTTTATACACAGTTTTTGTATTAGTAATTATTTTAAATATTGTTTTTTGAAAAAGTTGTGGATAAATAATAGTTAGTGCAAATATGTAAATTAATTACTTAGTATTCTTATCAGATTTTTATAATCTTCGTCGATTTTACTGTCTGACTCTCTTAATGATGCTATTTTTCTACAACCATGCAAGACTGTTGTATGGTCACGACCGCCGAAATCAGCACCTATTTCTGGTAGACTATGATTAGTTAGTTCTTTTGATAAAGCCATTGCTAATTGCCTTGGTCTGGTAATTGAACGACTACGTCTATTTGAAAGTAAATCTGAAGTACGAATTTTGTAGTATTCCGCTACTATTTTTTGAATATTATCAATGGTGATTATGCGTTGATGTAATGCAATTAAATCACGTAAGGCATCTTTTGCGAAATCAAGCGTTATTGGTGAAGCTGTAAAGTTTGCTGTTGCCATAACACGGCGGAAAGCACCTTCAAGTTCACGAATATTGGAACGAATTCGTTTGGCGATAAAAAAGGCTACCTCGACAGGCAGGTCAATATTTGCTTCTTCGGCTTTTTTCTGCAAAATTGCTACACGGGTTTCTAATTCTGGTGGCTCAATACAAACGGGTAAACCCCAGCCAAAGCGTGATCGTAGGCGTTCTTCCAGACCTTCTACTTCTTTTGGATAGCGATCACAGCTTAAAATTATTTGACTACCCTCTTCTAGCAAAACATTGAAGGTATGAAAAAATTCTTCTTGAGAGCGTTCTTTACCTGCAAAAAATTGAATATCATCAACCAGAATAGCATCCAATGAGCGATAATATTGTTTAAATGCATCAATTGTATTGTGTTGTAAAGCTTTAACCATGTGTCCGACAAAACGTTCAGAGTGTATATAAGTAATACGTGCATCCGGTTTATGTTTTAGTATCATATTACCCACTGCATGCATTAAATGGGTTTTACCTAAACCTACACCGCCATAAAAAAATAAAGGATTATATGCACTACCGGGGTTTTCAGCGACCTGCATAGAGGCAGCTTTAGCTAGTTGGTTGGATTTGCCTTCAACAAAATTGTCAAAGGTGAATAAAGGGTTTAAATTATGCTCAACAAAAGCATGGTTTGTTTTAGTTTTGATATTGTTACTGAATGATTCAGGTTTTGATGTGTTTGTTTTCGTAACTGGATTATCGTTGTTAATTTTTTGACTGCCTATTTCAACAAAAAGCTGTGGAGTTTGTTGTGGATCAAGTTCAGCTAAAATAGCTTGAATCTTATCCTGGAAGTTTTTTTTAACCCAGTCCTGTACAAAGCGATTTGGTGCCAACAGTTTGATTTGATTATTATCTTCAATTATTTGCAGTGGACGAATCCAGGTGTTTAACTGCTGGTCAGAAAGCTCCTGCTCTAAGCGTTGTATGCAATTTGGCCACATTATTTTGCTCACGCAGACTAACCTCTTGATAAATTAAGTGAATCATTACAGTAATAATTGTGTGATTCATTATTTTCGGGGTGGTAATTTTATACCTGTTAATCAGACTTATCCACAACAGAACAATAATATTTAAAGGGCATCTCT
>CAZYCY010000121.1:0-6885 GCA_964646145.1 uncultured Thiotrichaceae bacterium | reverse complement strand
GCGAGAACAACTGATGCGACTCAAGAAGTCGGATGGTGACATATTACCTGTGAAGGCGTGTAATGCGGTCTTCGGTCCGGTCATCACAATAATAACAGTGTTGCGAGGACACACACATTATGCACAGCAATAAAGAAAGTGTGCAAACGAACAGACAACAACATATAAATTTAAAAGCCAGCAAAGACAAAGACTGTCAATTCCATCCTTAGGTTCGTAAACGCCACATCCATGTGCCACTGCTGGTGTCAAGATTGCGTATATGGGACAGTTTCACTAAATGCCAAACTCTTTTTCGATATCTTCCTGCGAGATTAATTCACCGGATTTTGCTTCATTCAAGCCTTGCTCGATTGAGGCTTTTACAGCAATCTCATACGCCAGCTCTGCCCAGGTCGGCTGGTCGAGTTGATCGATTAACTAATGCGCTGCATTTTTGATATCGGCTGTTTGCATGATATTGATTCCTGATACTGTATTTCTATCGTCGAGCATGTTGCTCATCCTTATTTTAGCTTTTTTTTACCAGCTTTGTCGGGTGGGCTTGTGCATGCACTTCCTGTAGTTTTCTGACCTTGTTGCAGTTTGATCAGGACAGAAACGCGGATCTTACTCAATCCAACCTGAGAAGCCTGTATGGTATTAAACAGGCGCCCAGTGATACCTGACCACGTCAAAAGCGCGTGGCTCTGTCAGAACCCACTACCTGTACTGGGTTTCTCTTTTATATTGGACAGGGCTCTATCGGAGCAGGACGTGAGGAATGGGTTAATAATGGTCAGGTTGCCAATTTTCTGTTCATGTTGCATATCCTCACTTAGCAAATAACGGCAATCGAGAAATAAGGCGGAGGTGATGATTAACGTATCCCACCACGAGTAGCCATACCTATCCTGTATATCCCAGGCAGACTCAATCAAGGTGGTTGAAATTTCTAAAGGTTGCCAAACTGCAAGTGAGCGCAAGTCCGACCGCGCCTGGTCTTTTGAAAGCCCTGGTTTAAGCTTTTGGGTAACGCACACATAATACTCATTCATTACCTGAGCACTGATCCTGCCACATTCATTTTTCCATAGATGCTCCATCCACTGTTTGGCTTTAGGCTGCTTTTCCTGCTCGGTACTATCTCTTGTATAAATTAAAATATTGGTATCAACAAAAAATTTAACGCTCATGCAAATTATCTCGTGCAGGGTAACTTGTTGATGTCTTTAATGGCTGTGCTTCAACATCAAGAAATTGTTGCATGGCCTTTGCGTACCCTGTTTTCTCTTTTTTCATTTGTTTTATCAAATCGCCAAGAATTCGAGAAACGCTGGTATTATGTTCTGCAGCCCATACTTTTGACCAATGAGCCACGTCATTTTCAAGTTTTATAGTGATGTTTTTCATAGCACAATTATAGTGCTGCACAAAAATATTGTCAAAATTAAACTTATCTATTGAATATTTACACGCTACAATTCACAATAGAACCATTAATATTAAGAAAGATACTTAATTCAGCTAAAATGTCATCGAAATCACAAACTGCGCCCATGCGCAAACTCTTCATTAAAACTTATGGTTGTCAGATGAATGAATACGATTCATCGCGCATATCCGATGTTCTTGCTGACTCGCATAACCTCGAACTGACCAGCAATGCAGAAGAAGCCGATGTGTTACTACTGAATACCTGCTCGATTCGAGAAAAAGCACAGGAAAAAGTGTTCTCCCAGCTTGGTCGCTGGAAAAACTGGAAGAAGGATAAACCTGATCTGGTTATTGGTGTGGGTGGCTGTGTTGCCAGTCAGGAAGGTGCTGAAATACAAAAACGCGCACCGTATGTTGATGTAGTATTTGGTCCGCAAACGATTCATCGTTTGCCACAGATGCTGACAAGTGTGAGCAGTAACCATAAAAAACTGGTTGATATCAGTTTTCCTGAAATCGAAAAATTTGACTGCATGCCGCAGCCAAAAGCGGATGGTCCGAGCGCTTTTGTTTCAATTATGGAAGGCTGTAGTAAATATTGCAGTTTCTGTGTGGTGCCGTATACCCGTGGCGAAGAAGTCAGCCGACCGTTTGATGATGTGCTTGCCGAAGTTGCCGGTTTAGCCGAGCAAGGTGTGCGTGAAGTCAACTTGCTTGGGCAAAATGTAAACGCTTACCGTGGTGTGATGGATGATAGTGATGCTAAAGCCGAGGATGGCGAACCAGTGCTGGCAGATCTTGCCTTGCTTATTCATTACGTTGCTGCCATTGAAGGCATTGAACGCATACGTTTTACCACTTCACACCCGATGGAGTTCAACGATGATCTGGTTGCGGTGTATGCACAAGTTCCTGAACTGGTTAGTTTTTTACATCTGCCGGTGCAGAGCGGTTCCGACAAAGTGCTGGCAGCGATGAAACGTGGTCATACTGTGGAACAATATAAAGATATTATTCGTCGGCTGAAAATTGTACGCCCTGATATATCAATTTCATCCGATTTTATAATTGGTTTTCCAGACGAAAGTGATGAAGATTTTGCCGATACCATGAGGTTAATAGAAGATGTTGGTTTCGATCATTCTTTTAGTTTTATTTACAGTGCGCGACCAGGTACGCCAGCCGCCGCATTGTTTGACAACACCACTGATCTGATTAAAAAACATCGTTTAGGAATTTTGCAGAGCGTTATCTCAAGCAATGCTGCCGCCGTCAGTCAGCAAATGGTTGGTACCGTTCAGTCGGTACTGGTTGACAGAGTCTCTCGAAAAAGTGAGTTGCAGATTTCAGGACGCACAGAAAATAATCGTGTGGTTAATTTTGCCGGCGATAAAGCGTTAATCGGTCAGTTTGTTGATGTCAAAATTACTGACGCATGGACGAATTCGCTGCAAGGTGAATTGATTGGCATCACAATGTCCGGGCAGTTAAAAGATGAACAAAGAAAAAATAATTAAATGCAAAATTCTGAATATCAAACATCTGCTACCACAATAAGCATTAACTTTGAACTGTTGCCGGTGGATAATCAGCGTCTGCTTAATTTATCTGGTCCAGTTAATAAACATCTGACGCAAATTGAGGATTACTACAAGGTCAAAATTAACAGTCGCAGCAATCACTTTGAAATCAGCGGTGCCGGTCGATCATTAAAAAAGGTTAAAAATGTACTACAAACGCTTTACAATGTGGCAGGGCATGAAACCCTGTCGCCAGCGATGGTGCAATTGTACCTGAATGATAATATTGAGGATGAGCTAGAAAAATCCATAGAACTTGACGATGATAATGGGTTTGCTAGAAAGCGCCATGGCAAGATCAGTGGTCGTGGAAAAAGCCAGCAGCAGTACCTGAGACAAATCAAAACCAGCGATTTAACCATTGGTGTGGGACCAGCAGGTACCGGTAAAACATATCTTGCAGTGGCTAGCGCAGTTGAAGCACTGGACAATGATCTGGTCGATCGTTTAATTCTGGTGCGCCCTGCGGTAGAAGCAGGCGAACGGCTGGGTTTTTTGCCGGGCGATTTAGCACAGAAAATAGACCCTTATTTGCGCCCAATGTACGACGCATTGTTTGAAATGATGGGTCAGCAAAAAGTGGCAAAATGCATTGAACGAAATATTATTGAGATAGCACCGCTGGCTTATATGCGCGGTCGTACGCTAAATGATGCCTTTATTATTCTTGATGAAGCGCAAAACACCACAATTGATCAGATGAAAATGTTTTTAACCCGTATTGGCTTTGGTTCAAAGGCAGTTATTACCGGCGACATCACTCAGGTTGATTTACCGCGTGACAAAACATCCGGTTTACGACATGCTTTGAAACTGCTTTCAAATATTGAAGGCATTGGCGTTACCCGATTTCAGAACGCTGATATTGTCAGGCATCCGCTGGTGAAAAAAATTGTTCATGCATACGAAGATGATGAGTCGAAATAATCTGCTATCATGCCAATAACAGTAGAAGTTTCAATCTCTGATGATCTTGCAACGGAAGCTCTGTTAGTAGAAATGCCTGAACCCGGCAATTACTGCCAGGGTTGTCGTGTAGCGGGGCAATGTCGTGACAGTTGCTGGGTTGATGTGCCCGAGCCGGTATTAATGCAGGCATGGGCCAGTGCTGCTTATTTAGATAATATTCCTGCTATTGCCTGTTTACGGGTATCTACCTTAGAGGAAATTCAACAACTCAATAAACAATATCGAAATAAAGATAAAACCACCAATGTTTTGTCTTTCACTATGCCACCTCCCAGTGAAATTGCCAGCGAAATTGATTTTTGCCTGTTAGGTGATGTTGTTTTGTGTGCGATCGTTATAAATAGAGAAGCAAAACAGCAGGTAAAAGCTGAAGATGCACATTGGGCGCATATGGTGGTGCATGGCATGCTGCATTTGCAGGGTTTTGATCATATAGAAAATGAACAGGCTAAAACAATGGAACAGATGGAAATTAAAATACTTAATCAATTAGGGTTTAAAAATCCTTACCAATAAATGTATAAGTTAAGGATTTCATCGTTCATGAATAGAAAAAATAAAAAAATGACCTGGTTTGCGGCGCTGAAAAACATTTTTTTTAAAGAAAAAGATGCACATGCTGACCTGTTACAGCATATTCGTGATGCCCAGCGTGAAGGGGTCATCGACCTGGATGCATTAATGATGATTGAAGGCGTGTTTCAGGTTTCTGAAATGCGAGTACGCGATATCATGGTGTCTCGCTCTCATCTCGTTGTGGTACAGGAAGATCTCGGTATTGAAGATATGTTGGCGATTGTCGCCAATTCAGGCCATTCACGGTTGCCTGTTGTTGATGAAGGGCTGGATGAGGTGGTTGGTATTTTGCTGGCAAAAGATTTAACACACTATAATGACGAAGCCAGTCGAGCTGCGTTTGAGCTCAATGATATTCTGCGTCCCGCCATTTTCGTGCCGGAAAGCAAACGTTTAAAAGTATTATTAAGGGATTTCCGTCAAAGCAGGAACCATATGGCAATGGTGATAGATGAATACGGTGGTGTAGCAGGACTGGTAACTATTGAAGATGTACTGGAACAGATTGTCGGTGAAATTGATGATGAACATGATGCCGCAGATGTGACGAATATCCGTCGCAGTGGTTTTCAACGATACACTGTTCGCGCTTTAACGCCACTTGACGAATTTAATAAACATTTTGATTCTAAATTAAGCCATAAAAAATTTGACACCATCGCAGGTCTGGTGACATTTGAAATGGGTCACCTTCCCATACGTGGTGAAGAAGTCACTATTGGTCAGTTCCACTTTAAAATTATTAGTGCAAATTCACGGCGTATTAATAACATGCAGGTAAGCCTGGTGTCAGAGGAGGCGATGGGTTTGGTTGCGGGTGATGCTGCAATGGAGTATGGTGAAAATTTGGAAGTGCCTACACGTACTGCGTCTGATAATAAAATAATGAATAATGAATAATGAATAGTACTATCCAACGTTTGCACTGGCTGAAATGGTCATTGTTGAGTTTAATTGCAGGTGCTTTAACCACCCTGGCTTTTGCCCCCTTTGATTTATCCTTGCTGGTTTTTTTAACACTTGCTGTCGCCTTTTATTTCTGGAATAAACTGCCCGCTAAACAGGCTGCTATCGCTGCCTGGTTATTTTCTTTAGGTTTGCAAGGGACAGGTGTTAGCTGGATTTTTCACAGTGTTCATACGCACGGTAATGCCCCGGTGTTATTTGCTGCGCTTCTTGTCTTTTTATTATGCTGTATTTTAAGCATTTACACGGCATTGGCAGCCTATAGTGTTAATCGCTACTTGCCGAACAAGCCTGTCTTGCGTTTAATGCTTTTTTATCCTGCTGCCTGGGTTGTTTTTGAATGGCTGCAGGGTTATTTGTTTACCGGTTTTGCCTGGATGCAACTAGGTTACACACAAATCGATTTACCTCTGTCAGGGTTCGCCCCGATTTTTGGTAACCATGCAGTGAGTGGTTTTGTTGCAGTATGTGCAGGTGCGTTGGTTTTGCTGACCCAACTAAGTGTTAAACAAGGCAAACAGTTAAATGTGAAGTCTTCTTTTTCTATGATATCGCTAGCCATTTTTTTGCCCATAGTTTTATTGTGGCTAGCCGGGGCTGGCTTAAAAACAGTAAGTTGGACAGAGAAAACAGGTGAAGCTATTAATATCAGCGTGGTTCAGGGAAATATCGCACAGAAAGATAAATGGAAGCCGGAGATGAAGCAGTTAACGCTGGACAGGTATCGTGAGTTAACCCTGGCGCAGCAGGATGTGGATTTATTTGTCTGGCCAGAAACCGTTGTGCCGAGCTATTTGCATCGTGTCAAACCTTATATTCAGCAATTAAGTGTTGACATGCAGCAGCGAGATGCAGATTTATTGTTGGGCATATTTGTAAAAAATGAAGACAACCGTTTATTTAACAGCGCAATAATGGTTAATGGCGGGGTTTACTTTAAACGGCATTTAGTACCGTTGGGTGAGTACGTCCCCTTTCGTTTTTTGGTCGAATTTTTTAACCGTTTCGTCGATATTCCCATGTCTGATATTGCCCACGGACCGGACGAACAGGCATTGTTGGTTGTTGATGGCATACCACTAGGTGTAAACATCTGTTTTGAACAGGTCTTTTCGCGCAATGTAATCAGAGATTTGCCGGAAGCAACACTGTTGATTAATATGAGCAACGATGCCTGGTTTGAAGATTCGCACCAACCGCACCAGCATCATGTCATCGCTCGCATGCGCGCGCTGGAAACAGGTCGTTACTTGGTACGCTCAACCAGTACCGGCATTACGTCACTTATTGGTCCGCATGGTGAAGTCATCGAACAATTACCGCAATTTGAAATAGCGGTGTTAAATGTTGAAGTACAACCGCTCAGTGGAGCAACCCC
>CAZYCY010000120.1:5536-7090 GCA_964646145.1 uncultured Thiotrichaceae bacterium | reverse complement strand
ATAATAGTTCAGTCGAAGAATTACACCAAATTAAGCAATGTGCGGCGAGCTGTTGTGCTGATAATGGTGTGTTGTTAAATCTTAAAAAATCAGATGCACCTACTGCGAATGTCTAATGCACTGAGTTTTAAGGTTGAAAGAAGTATAAAGAATAAATCATTTGGAATGATTTATCACGTCAGTCCCGAAAGGGTGAGTGTCAGGGATGATGCGAATAAATATTTTAGAGGTCAAAAATGGCAAATAAAGTTCAATGTGTGGTTTTAAAAGTTGAAGCAGAAGCACTGGATGCACCACCACATCCAGGTGATTTGGGTATTCGTATATTTGAAAACGTGTCCAAAGAAGGTTGGAAAATGTGGTTGGAACGTTTAACCAGCATTATTAACGAAAACGGTTTAAACACTGCCGATGTTAAAAACCTTGAATTGATTGAAAAACACATGCTCGGTTTCTTTTTTGATGAAGGCGATTATGGTCAGGTACCTGCTGGTTTCCAGGCTGGTGGTGGTAAAAAATAAAGTTTTATAAATGCGTAGACAGGTGAGCAAAGAAGAATAAAAGCAGGTAATAAAAATGAGTTCAGTCGATATGCAACAGTTTTTAATATTACGCAAACATCTGAAAATAGTACATCATGTGGATGGTCGGATTCGCCTGCGTATCGCTGCCAGCATACTCAAGGATATGAAAAGCATAGATAAGGATACACTAAAGCATGTTATTTCTGCAATTGACGGTATTAAAGATGTGCGCATGAACATGGTCGCAGCCACTATTGTAATCAGTTATAGGGTGCAAACGATTGAGCCGACCTGGTGGCACGCACTGATTGACGGTGATGATGATAAAGCTATAGAATTACTTGAGATGTTGATAACAACAAATTTGACGCCTGCACTTAAAACTGCTGTTGATGGAGTAGTAGATGAATAGATCCGATGAAAACAACCCTGATTATCCTGGTCAGGGCTATGGTTATGGGCAAATGCCTCCTCATGAAGTACCACCGCAGACAGGCGGCCCGAGCCAAGGTTATGCTCATCAGGCAATGCCTCCATATTGGCAACAGCAATTACCCCCCTGGTATAGTGCTAATCCTGCTGGTATGCCTCCCCCGCCTCCAGGTAACATCTGGCCTGGGTATCATGCCATGCCTCCTTATGCTGCTTATATGGGGCAAGCACCAGCAGCGGGCCCGGTTGGACCAGGTGGCGCTGCTGGTTCCAACCCAGGTTTAACTCCAGATCAAGCTGCAGCACGCTCCGGGCTTGCATCAGCTTTGGGCGATATTGCAGACAAAACTGGTTTAGGCATGGTTAAAGAACTATTTAACTGGGAAGACGGTGAGTTTTGGAAAGGCGCCATGGTCGGTGCCGCTGTGGTTCTGTTATTAACTAATGACGATTTGCGTAATTCATTGATAGCTGGAGCTGCTAAAACTGCAGAAGCGATGAAATCAGGGATGGCAGGTGTTGCTGAAGAGGAAGAAGGTGTTGAAGAAGACATAAGTGCGGATGCTGATCTTAATCAAGATATAGATGAGCAGAATAC
>CAZYCY010000120.1:2122-5436 GCA_964646145.1 uncultured Thiotrichaceae bacterium | reverse complement strand
CTACTAAACGCGGCAAAAACAGGTGCAGTTGTCGGTTCTGCTGGTGCCGCAGCAGCAAATTTGTTGCGTATGCGTCAGCATGAAATAGTGTGGCAGGAAGCATTGGGCAATACATTAAAAACCGGTTTGAGTGTTGGTATTGCCACCGCTGCTGCCACTGCGGTTGGTGGAATGTTTGCACAAAAGCCGGCATTATCTCTGGCAGCGACTCTGCTAACCGGAACCGCTGTGATGTACGCTTTGAACAATCTTCAGCAGGAAAAAGACAATGAATAATCCTTATCACCCTTATATGAATGCAGCGGCCTGGCAGGGTATGAGTTCACAACCTGGGCAGCCAGGAGCAGGATTAAGCCCACCTTATGCTAGCTACGTGCATAATAATGGCATGAATAACCCTGCCATCATGCCTGCAGCGACGGCAACTAATGCAAACAACGCTTCACGGTTCGTTAAGGGTGTGCTGATAGGTGCAGCGGTTGCTTACATACTGAGCAATGAGAAAGTTCAGCAGAGTACGATTAAAACAGCCGTTAAGGCCTGGTCTTTAATGCAAGGCGGTGTTGAAGAAATGAAGGAAAGATTTCGTGATGCAGAAGCAGAATTACATGCGGCGCAAATGCAGGATGAATAGTGTTTGCTCGTTAATAGCAAGGCGTAAAGGTGCTGCCGCAGTACACGCCTTCTGATAATACGCACTGATGACTCCATACCTGAATTCGTACTGTATGCGGGCTATACTTATACATTAGAGGCATGTATTTCCAGATAAGGATTTTATTTGATGTCAGGTCAACAACACCTTAACCACTTTTGTTTAGTGCATGAAACGACCACCCGGTTACGTTTCAAAGTTCCTCTAATCTCAGACCCATTAATTGATTTTTCCTGGTTACATACCTGGCTTGAATCTATTAAGGGAGTAGAAAAAGTTCGTATCAATCGTGCTGCCAGATCTTTGATCTTTGAATACAATGGCGAAATAGAATCACGACAGGCGATTTATTATTTTCTGGGTGATCTGCAACGTGAAAACATCCCCTGTGGTGATGCTTCACCTGATGTTCATGCAGAACTCGCACCAATGCTTACTACAGCGGGTCTGATCCTGGCGCTACCTTTTTTATCACCCTCATTACGTTATTTTGCAACCTTATTGAATGTCAGCAAAATCATTTTGACTGGTCTGGATGCTCTGGTCAATAAAGGCATTAAAGTCGAAGTGCTCGATGCCATCGCTATTGGACTAAGTGCCAGTAGAGGCGAGTACCTGACTGCTAACATTACCAATTTTTTGATGCAACTAGGCAGTTATCTGGAAAAGAAAACCGAGCGCCAGTCAGACCAGATGTTACGTAGTTTACTGCGACCTGAGCCAACATTGGCATGGGTGGAGCGTGATGGTGATCTGATTCAAATCCCCGACAATGAAATTCAGATAGGTGAAATAATACAGATTGGTGTTGGCGAAAAAATACCGGTTGACGGTCTGGTTCTTGATGGTGCCGCATTGGTAAACCAGTCATCTGTGACCGGTGAATCAGTACCAGTGCGTAAAGAAATCATGGATCGGGTTGTTGCTGGCAGTTTAATTGAAGATGGCAGACTACGTATTGAAGCCAGGCATGTAGGTGAAGAAACAACCATATCACGCATTGCCCAGTTTATTGATGAGTCACTTGCTAAGGGTTCTCAAACACAAAGAATTGCAGACCGACTGGCCGACAAAAGGGTGTACCTGACCCTGGGCACAGGTGGTTTGGTTTATCTTTTAACAGGTGAAGAACGCCGCCTGGAGTCCGTTTTTTTGGTTGATTATTCATGTGCATTAAAACTTGGCACGCCACTGGCCTTCAAATCTGGCATGTTTCATGCCGCATCTTCAGGTATATTACTCAAAGGTGGTGAAGCAATAGAGCGGTTAGCTGATGTCGATACCGTGGTTTTTGACAAAACCGGCACTTTGACTAAAAGTGATCTACAGGTTACGGATGTAGTTGTCCTGGATGAAATTCGCTGGTCAGCTGAAAGATTGCTGGCAGTGACGGCATCCATTGAAGAGCATGCGACTCACCCCATTGCTGAAGCAATTGTACGCAAGGCCAAAGAAGAAAAGCTAAATCATATCGAACATGGTGAAGTGGCATACCTGGTTGCACACGGCATGAGCTGCCCGGTAAATGGTGATCATTTACTGATCGGTAGCCGTCACTATCTTGAAGAGCACGAAGGCATCGATTTTGGCTGTTTTCAATCCGATATTACTGCCCTGGAAGAACAGGGAAAAACACTGCTTTTTGTTGGCACACATGAAGCAGCAATAGGCTTGATTGCTTTACGTGATACTTTGCGAACGGAAGCAAAACAGGTGCTGGAAGGTCTTAGAGAGTTAGGTGTTAAGCATCTTGTGATGTTAACGGGTGATCGCTATAACCGTGCAAGAGCAATGGCTGATGAACTGGGTATGGATGAAGTATTTGCTGAACAAGTACCTGAAGATAAGGCCAGCGTATTGCAGCAACTTCGTGCAGAAGGTCGCACTGTGGCTTTTGTTGGTGATGGTGTCAATGATGGTCCCGCTCTGGTTGCTGCCGACGTTGGCATCGCCATGTCGCGGGGCGCAGAACTGGCGCGTGCCACGGCAGATGTGGTATTGTTAGAAGATGAACTGTCTTTGTTGCTGCATGCAGTCGAGATATCACAAGGTACCATGAAACTGGTATCAAGCAACTATCGATATGCAATAGGCATCAATACTGGCGTTATGCTTGGCGCTGCAATGGGATGGTTGTCACCGGTTTCAACGGCTGTTTTGCATAATGGAACAACCGTTGCCTTGCTGTTTAAGGCTTTAAAAGGGCTGAAGCGGCATCGTCCAGGTATAAAAGCACTGGACGAGTAGTTTATGGTAACTTTTTAGTTTATGAATATAACCTAAATCCTGCAAGAGCTTGCACTCTATATGTGCGATCACTTGCAGGGTTTAGCTATAAAGCGTTGCATAAGTATTTGTAGTGTGCATTGAAACACGCCGAAAATATATCCGCATGTTGACCAAAGCGGGGCTTGACGACAGCATCCATGCTGCCGACAGTTTAAAAAGCACATACTGCAAATACTTATGCAACTATTAATATGAACTTTGAGTCAAAAAATGTGCCATATCTTCGTTATAAAGTTTAACGATCGCTCACTCGCGCGTCCATGGTGATGTTCTACTGAGCGGTGTGTTTTGACTCTCAATCTTCGTTTTATAATTAAGGTAATATCCTTAATTAACAATTAACAATTAACAATTAACAATTAACAATTAA
>CAZYCY010000120.1:0-2022 GCA_964646145.1 uncultured Thiotrichaceae bacterium | reverse complement strand
AATTAACAATTAACAATTAACAATTAACAATTAACAATTAATAAACAGGAGTAAAGAAAATGGCTATTCCCCTTATACCTTTGCTTGCAGGAGTTGCTATTGGTAGTTTGGCGACCTATCTATATAATGATGAAAAAACCAGAAAGCAGCTTAAAAAAGCCGCTTCCGGTGCCACAGATAAAGCGAAACAAACCAGTGATACAGTTAGCCGTAAAGTGTCTGCTGGTGTTAGTAGCTTAAAAGAAAAAGTGTCAAGATCGACAACCGAAACCAAAGTGGCACCTGAGGAAGATGCGGTTGCTATTAAAGCTCAAACTGTCAAGAAAAAAACCAGGAAAGTGGTCAGAAAAAAAGTTGCTACAAAAAAATCAGCTGCAGTTAAAGCTAAACCGAGCAAGTCAACAACTGAAACTTAATCGCTCAAGGTTTAATTCCTCGCCTCTTGGGGGTGCATTTGAAATCTTGCAACGGGTGTTTTTATAAACATTGCCGATAAATGCTGACTAAATTACATTTGATTGTGTGATTATGTTGTAACTGTGATCGCATTATAAGCAAGATGCCGTTGTTATAAAAGGCGTATTTTCGAAACGGATGAAAGGAATAGGGCTATTCAAAACACACGATCAATACGCCCATGTAAGCTTGACTACAGCATTCTTGCTGCAGGCATCCTTTTCATCCTTTTCGGTAGTATGTCAGCGTATCAGCGTTTTATAATGTTTCAGCATATGCAAGCTGGCAAAAACAAGAAAGGCTTTACCAAAGTTGATATGCGCTTTCTTTTTTCCAAACGCAGCATAAATTAATGAGCCTGCCAGGGATGATATCATGCCGATCTTAATTGCCTGGTTGATTTTTTTTCTAGTGGCTTTTCTGCTACGCTGAACAGGACTTTGTGCGGCTTTAATAATTTCTTCGACCTGGATTTCGAGCTGTTCCACTTGAGCTTGATGAGCATCAAACTCTATCACCATACTGCCAGCAGAAGAATTGCAGCGCACATTGATTATGCCGGAGAGTGCTTTGATGCGTTTTTTAGCAATTGCCGATATCTTGCGAGATTTCAGACGATGAAGACGTATCCGCATACGACCGGAGACAGTACTTACGATCATGGATTATTTTTGTTTGCGTAGTTGAAATGATTGCAAATCATATCGATTCGTATTAATATGTCAAGCAGTGTTTGGATTTATCTGATTAATTTAAGATAAAAACCTCACAGGCAGAGTATTTTAATAGTTTATTCAGGTGTATTTAACAATGTCACAAACTGATTATTTGCATCACGTACCGGGAAGATTGCGTATTCGTTCGAGACGTTTATGCGGTTTTGCAAAATCCAGAAACAGCGTTTTAAGGGATCTGCGTGCTTTAGATGGTGTCCGCGATTGCTGTCTCAATATAAAGGCTGGTTGCGTGACCGTGTTTTATGATGCAGAAATGATTTCTGTTGATCCTATCCTGATTTTGTTGAAACAGCGAAAAATCCTTGAATCGTCAGTCTTAATTCACAACAGGGTAAAAACTGTTAGCAAAACAACTAAAATAGACAATAAAAACGCTACCAGCACAGGAGCCTTGAATCTGGGGTCTATGGTGGGCAAGGCTGCATTAAATGTGCTGATTAATAAAGGTGTGAGTTTATCTATATCCTCTTTATTAGGTGCAAGAGTTTAAAAGTAAGCAGGTCAAACCAGCCACTCTTTCCTTGCTGCTAATTTCAAAATAGACTCATCGCAAAATATCGACAGCGGGGAGTTTATCATCTTCGCTATCAGTCATAGCCACGGCATTATAGAATCAAATTAACACGATTAAAAACACACCATTTTGTGGTGAATGTTGCTGAGCTATTGTTGATTATAAAATCGGCGGTTTGATCAGTATGTTTTTCTGCTAGTAGCTCAATGTAGTATCGAGTGGAAATGTTAGTGATGAACCGTGGAATAATTATCTTGAACACCAGAAGACGATTGATTCTGGTGTGCTGCAGATCGTTTTTAGGCGAAATATACC
>CAZYCY010000119.1:0-7179 GCA_964646145.1 uncultured Thiotrichaceae bacterium | reverse complement strand
CCTTAGTCACCCTCGCTACGATTCAACTGATTTTTTTAGGATAAAACAACTCTGCGGTTCAGTTTTTTATAAATTGTTGCAACGATTAATAGAAAGGCCCTCTACTTCATCTTACTGCGAATAAGCTCATTCACCTGCGCTGGGTTGGCTTTGCCTTTGGACATTTTCATTACCTGACCGACGAAGAAACCCATCATTTTATCTTTTCCGCCTTTCAACTCTTCAAACTGTGAGGGATTTTTGGCAATGACGTCATCAACAAAGGTTTCAATCGCACCGCTATCAGTGATCTGCTTTAAACCTTTGTTTTCAATAATTTCATCTGCACTGCCATCACCCTGCCACATGGCATCAAGCACGTCTTTGGCAATTTTCCCCGAGATGGTATTGTCCTTAATGCGTTTTAATAACAATGAAAAAGCTGCGGCATCTACCGGTGCTTGATCTATGGATATTTCTTCACGATTAAGACGTGCCGATAATTCACCGGTAATCCAGTTGGCGGATAATTTTGCATCGCCAGTTTGCTCTGCAACCGTATCAAAGTAATTTGCCAAAGCCAACGATGCGGTGATGACGCCTGCATCATAAGCCGACAAGGCCAGCTCGTCCATATAGCGCTGCCGTTTCTGTTCCGGCAGTTCAGGTAACTCACTACGCACCTGTTGGCGGTATTCTTCAGTAATCATTACAGGCAGTAAATCCGGATCTGGGAAGTAGCGGTAATCATTGGCTTCTTCTTTGCTGCGCATGGAGCGGGTTTCATTTTTTACCGAATCATAAAGCCGGGTTTCCTGTACCACTTCACCACCGTCTTCAATTAAATCGATCTGGCGTTCAACTTCGATGTTGATGGCGCGTTCGACAAAACGGAACGAGTTGATGTTTTTAAGCTCGGCACGAGTACCGTATTCCTGCTGACCTTTTGCTCGTACTGAGACATTGGCATCACAACGAAAAGAGCCTTCCTGCATGTTGCCATCACAGATGCCGATGTACTGCACCAGGCTATGAATTTTTTTCATGTAGGCAACGGCTTCGGCAGCACTGCGCATATCGGGTTCTGAAACGATTTCCAGCAGTGGTGTGCCAGCACGGTTTAAGTCGATACCGGTCATGCCTGCATAGTCTTCATGCAATGATTTCCCTGCATCTTCTTCAAGATGAGCGCGGGTGACGCCGATGGTTTTTGTTTCACCATTTTCCAGTTCAATTGATATTGAACCCGGACCAACAATCGGCAGGTCAAATTGTGAAATTTGATAGCCTTTGGGCAAATCAGGATAAAAATAATTTTTTCGTGAAAACACTGAACGGTCAGCCACTTCAGCGCCAATCGCCATGCCGAACTTAACTGCCATGTGTACGGCTTCTTTATTTAACACTGGCAACACACCCGGCAAAGCAATATCCAGCACACTGGTCTGAGTATTGGGCGGTGCACCGTAGGCGGTGCTGGCGCCTGAAAATATTTTTGATTTAGTGGCTAGTTGAGCATGTATTTCCAGACCGATGACCACTTCCCATGCCCCGTACTCTCTCGCTCCGGATTCAATACCCCCGCTTAGGTTATTCATGCCTTGAATTCCTCTGGTATTTGCTTATGCCAATCGGTTTGTTGTTGATACTGGTGTGCCACGTTGAGCAGTTTTGCTTCGTCAAAATAATTACCCATAATCTGCATGCCCACTGGCATGTTATTGCCTGCACTGGTTTTAGCAAAACCTACCGGAATCGACATCGCCGGAGTGCCGGAAAGATTAACCGCTATGGTAAAAATATCAGACAGATACATGGATATCGGGTCATCAACTTTTTCGCCAATGTTAAACGCGGTTGCTGGTGTTGTCGGTGCCATGATGACATCGACTTTTTCATACGCCTTTTTAAAATCATCACTGATTAAATGTCGCAGCTTTTGTGCTTTTAAATAATAGGCATCGTAGTAACCTGATGACAGAACATAAGTACCCACCATAATCCTGCGCTGAACCTCCATGCCAAAAGCTTCACCACGAGAACGGGTGTATAAATCATTCAGATTTTTCGGGTTTTCACAACGATAACCGTAACGCACACCATCAAAACGCGACAGGTTGGCCGAGCATTCTGCCGGTGCAACCACATAATAAACGGGTACGGATAAAGCACTGTTAGGCAGTTCGATTTCAATTAACTCGGCACCCATGGCTTTGTATTGATCCAGCGCGGTGTTAATCGCCACTTCAACAGCCGCATCCATGCCACCTTCCTTTGTATTGAAGTATTCTTTGGGTAAGCCTATTCGTAAACCATCCAGCGGTTTATTGAGGTCGGCACAATAATCTGGTACCGTTTTTTCAATACTAGTGGAATCCTTTTCATCAAAACCCGCCATTGCGTTTAGCAATAGCGCACAGTCGCTGGCACTCTGCCCCATTGGTCCTGCCTGATCGAGACTGGAGGCAAAAGCGATCATACCAAATCGGGAAACCCGACCATAAGTGGGCTTTAAACCAGTAATACCACAAAAGGCTGCTGGTTGGCGAATCGAACCACCGGTATCGGTGCCAGTTGCCGCCGGTGCCAAACGTGCGCCAACCGCCGCCGCCGAACCACCGGATGAACCACCGGGCACAGCTTGCAAATTCCAGGGATTCTTTACCACACCGTAATAACTGGTCTCGTTGGAGGAACCCATGGCAAATTCATCCATATTGGTTTTACCCAACATTACCACGCCAGCATTGCGCATATTTTTTACCACCGTAGCGTCATAAGGTGAAATAAAATTATCCAGCATTTTTGAGGCACAACTGGTTTTTACACCCTGTGTGCAAAAAATATCTTTATGTGCAATCGGCACACCGGTCAAAACGGGTGCGTTACCCGCTTTTAATTTTTCATCTGATTCGGCTGCCTGTGCCAGTGCCTGCTCCTCACAGAGGGTAATGAAACTGTTTAGTTTATGGTCACCGATTTTGATGCGATCGAGAAAATACCGGGTTAATTCAACGCTACTGACTTCACCGGTCCGCAACATTGCCGACAGTTCGGTAACGGTTTTCATATGGTAATTACTGTTCATTAATGTTTCCTGATCACTCTATTACTTTCGGTACAAGATAAAGCCCATCTTTTGTTTCTGGCGCAATAGCCTGAAAATCCTCCCGGCGATTAAAATCCGTCACCACGTCTTCTCGTAGACGCTGCATCGTATCAAAGGGATGCGACATCGCGGTCACACCAGTGGTATCAACCGCATCCATCTGCGCCACCAGATCAAGAATATTTGATAAGTTGGTGGCGTAAGACTGAAGGTCGGTTTCATCCACACTCAGACCAGCCAGTTTGGCTATTTTTTTAACTTCATCGATCTTGATTGACATGGGAAACTCCTGAGCTTTTATCATCAGTCATCATAACCGTCTATTATTTAGGCGCCGAATAAAATACTGAAAAGTGAGGCGGCAAACTACCACATTTTACCATTTCGCTCTACTCAAACACTTTAAAAACACCATAAGAACAAGATGATTACATATAAAACAATAGGATAAGCCATGCTTCTAATGAATAACATAAGGAGTTATTCATGACGGCTAGTATTATTAATCATTTTTCACACACAATGATCCTCATAATCTAATGAAATGACCGCTATTGCCAAACAAGCTATTGAGCAGGAAGGCGACTACTACTGATACGGACGCTGAATATTCAAGACTGACTACAGCAAGAATGCTGCAGTCAAGCTTACGTGGACGTATTAATGGCGTGTCTTAAATATCAGTATCCCGTTTCATCCGTTTCGTTAATATATTCTACGCACTCTAAACGGGGTATTGTTGAGTGCGAAGAGTATATAATGGCGAGTATTCGGCATCTTTGTATGAATTTGTTTGAATGTAAACCTTCCAAAATTAGTCTGGCTAAGAAACAACTCAAAGCTGGATGCAGTAATGAGTAGTTTTAAAACACCACCTTATGATGCATAGTAAATTCGAGCAAACACTTGCGCTGGCGGGAATTTTCCAGGTCGCATCTCTGGTAAAGCAAATTGCCAGTACAGGCAATGCCAATAGCGCACAAATTGAAACCAGTATTGAGACCCTGTTTCGTTTTGATGCTGACAGTGTTGAACAGGTGTATGGCAGCATTGCCGGCCTTAGTCATGGCATAAAAATACTGCATCAGCACCTCTTTAATAAATCTAACCGCGATTTTGAGATAACACAATACGTTCTCTCTTTACTCATGCTGGAAAGAAAGTTATCTGCTAACACGCAAATGCTAGATGAAATTGACCGTCGCTTGAAAAAAATTGAAGACAAATTTGATTTTTTCTCACTTAACCATGAAAACACCTATGCAAAATTAGGACTTTTATACAAAGACACCATTAGTGAATTAGGTCCTAAAATTGTCGTCAGTGGCGAGCAACCCTATTTAAGTAACGAAAACAATGCCAGCAAGATAAGATCCTTATTACTTGCCGGCATTCGCTCTGCTGTATTGTGGCGTCAGTGCGGCGGCTCACGCTGGCAGTTTTTGTTTGGGCAAAAAGCCTACGTTAAAGAATGTGAGAAAATTCTTAATCAGCTTTGATAATGACGCATTACGAAATACTCATGGCTAATAAAACGGTTACAAAAAACGTCTCGGTTAGTAAAAACCAAAAACAACCCAAAGCCACCCCCATTCGTCATTATCAAAGCTGGTGATATTCCCTGTACCAATTTACAAATTTACCAATACCTTGTTTTAGTGGAGTCGCTGGTTTAAAACCTACGGCATCGACCAGGGCATCAATGTTTGCATAGGTTGCAACCACATCACCATCCTGCATTCCCATCATGTTCTTTTTAGCTTTTTTGCCAATAGCATTTTCTATGGTTTCAATGAAATCCATGAGTTGAACAACATCATTATTGCCTATGTTATACACCCTGTACGGAGCATAGGATGTTGCCGGGTCTGAGGCATTGTTATCATACTCGGGGTTTGGCTCTGCAGTTTTGTCTATAACGCGTATAACTCCTTCTACAATATCGTCAATATAGGTGAAATCACGTTTCATTTTACCTTCGTTAAATACCTTGATTGGCTCATCACGTAGAATAGCACCGGTAAATAATGAGGGGGACATGTCTGGTCTACCCCATGGACCGTAAACGGTAAAGAAGCGCAACCCGGTGGTGGGTATGTTGTATAAATGGCTATAGGTATGCGCCATTAATTCATTGGATTTTTTTGTCGCGGCATACAGGCTGACCTGGTGGTCAACATTGTCATGCACGCTAAACGGCATGTTGGTATTTGCACCATAAACGCTTGAACTGCTGGCATAGACCAGGTGTTCGACTTTTGTCTGGCGGCAGCCTTCTAATATATTGACAAAGCCAACCAAATTACTGTCAACATAAGCATGCGGATTTTCCAGTGAATAACGCACACCGGCTTGCGCAGCGGAATTAAAAACACGCTGAAAGCTTTGCTGCTCAAACAACACTTTCATGGCATCACGATCTGCAATATCCATTTTCATGAAGGTGAATTTTTCATATCCTTCAATTAGTTTTAAACGATCGTGCTTTAATTGCACTTCGTAATAATCATTTAGATTATCAATGCCAACAACTTCATCGCCTCTTTCAAGCAGCATTTTGGCAACGCTCATACCGATAAAACCGGCCACACCTGTTACTAGTATTTTCATAAAATTTTTTCGCTGGTTAGTTAGTCACAAATAAAGTGTACGAATTACGAGATCTCTATTCGTAACTGTCCAGTCCATTCGAAATTCCATCATTTGATTTGTTAACGCTACGCCCTTACACCATTATTCACAATTATTGTTAACGCCCAACACAATAGTATTCAAAACCTTTCAGCATCATGCTATCTTTTTCATATACATTACGCAGGTCAACAAACACATTACCCTTCATCAAATTTTTTACTTTCTCAAGATCCAGTGCTCGGTATTGATTCCATTCAGTCATCAAAACAACAGCATCAGCATTTTCAAAGGTGTCGTATAGTGAATCATAATACTGAATATTAGTTGGCAGCAAGCCTTTTGCTTCGCTCATGCCTTCTGGATCATGGGCGCGTATAATTGCACCCTTGTCAGACAGTGCTGGCAAAATAGCGAGTGATGGTGAATCACGCATATCGTCTGTTTCAGGCTTAAAGGTTAGACCCAGTACGGCAATGGTTTTGCCTGCTTCTGAACCACCGAGGGCACTTCTTATTTTTGAAACCATTCTCGCTTTCTGTGCAGCATTGACTTCGATAACAGCTTCCACAATACGACAGGATGAGCCATGTTCCTGTGCTATGCGAATGAGCGCA
Organism: uncultured Thiotrichaceae bacterium; assembly: GCA_964646145.1. Lineage (GTDB taxonomy): Bacteria > Pseudomonadota > Gammaproteobacteria > SZUA-229 > SZUA-229. The sequence goes on along the minus strand of CAZYCY010000119.1, from coordinate 843 downwards.
AGCGTATCTTTGGGAAAACAAGAACCGCCATAACCAGGACCTGCATGCAGGAATTTTTTACCGATACGCCCATCCAGCCCCATACCTTTTGCAATTGAGTGTACATCGGCGCCGACTTTCTCACACAATTGTGACATTTCATTGATAAAACTGATTTTTGTTGCAAGAAAGGCATTCGCAGCATATTTAATCAGCTCCGCACTTTCAAGATTGGTGACGTGAATCGGGGCTTCGATTAAATTAAGCGGTCTATATAACTCTCGTAATAAGGCTTCAGCACGCTCTGACTCAACACCTAATACTACTCTGTCAGGACGCATAAAATCATCGAGTGCCGAGCCTTCTCTTAGAAACTCAGGGTTTGAAGCCACATCAAAATCGGCATCCGGATTTGCACTGCTGATAACGCGATGCACCTGCCGTGCAGTACCAACAGGAACCGTTGATTTATCTACAATCACGGTATAACCTTTTAAATAGGCAGCAAGTTCTTCTGCAGCGGCATAAACGTATTGCAAGTCGGCATGACCATCACCACGTCTTGTTGGTGTGCCTACGGCGATAAAGACCAGGTCAGCATCAGCAACCTTTTCTTTTAATTCAGTGGAGAAACCCAAGCGACCTGCTTTAATATTTTTTGCAACAAAGCTATCCAGTCCTGGCTCATAAATGGGTATTTTACCGTTTAGCAGAGCGTTTATTTTGCTTTCATCCTTGTCTATACAGGTGACATTTGCACCAAATTCGGCAAAACATGCACCGGAAACAAGACCTACATAGCCTGAGCCAATCATTACTACATTCATAATTTATTCCTTATTTATTTCATACTCTAAAAAAATT
>CAZYCY010000118.1:0-7251 GCA_964646145.1 uncultured Thiotrichaceae bacterium | reverse complement strand
CGGCTTCAAATGATTTTTCTAATGTGATCCAGGCTTTAGCACGTTTGGCTTTTTCACGTGAGAGACGGGTTTCACCGTAACCGTCTTCAACTGCTTCCAGTACCACTTCAACTTCATCGCCAATATTAACTTCTAATTCACCCTGTAAATTGGTGAACTGGCTAACTGGAATAACACCTTCTGATTTCAAACCCGCAGATACGATAACGTATCCATCAGCAATATCAGCAATGATACCAAGCACAACATTGCCGGCACTCATATCGGTTTGACTCAGGCTTTCTTCAAATAACTCTGCAAAACTTTCAGACATAATAATTTTTGATTGTGTGTTTATTTATCTGTGGAACATCGTTACTCATGCCTATAATGGCAACCAACTACTGGCAGTAATGATTTATGATAAATGGAAACACGGTTAAGTTAATAATAAGCCTGCCGTGTGACAGACCCCATTTTTTTACAACATGTTTTTACAACATGTTTTTGTTACTGGATGTTTAAATATAACATGTCAAAATTATAAACAGGCATGAAACAAATTATGTTTCACCAATTCGCTGCGCCACCCAATTCATGACTTCTTTAGTCACTTGTTCGATATTGAGTGTGCTGGTATCAATAATAATTGCATCTGAAGCGGGCATCAATGGCGCAACTTTCCGCTTCATATCGCGATCATCACGCAAACGCAACTCTTCAATAAGGGCGCGAAGGTTAACATCTATTCCTTTTTCTTTCAACTGCTTATAACGTCTTTGCGCTCTTTCTTCTGGACTGGCGATGAGATAAATTTTTAGTGGCGAATCTGGGAAAACCACGGTACCCATATCACGACCGTCAGCAACCAGTCCCGGTGCCTGTAAAAATGCTTTTTGACGCGCCAACAACGCTTCTCGCACCGCTGGAATGACGGCAATTTGCGATGCTTTTTCGCCCATTGTCTCATTTCGAATCAGTTGCGTGACGTCCTCATCATTTAACAAAATCACCAGCTCATTATTTACTTGTTGATAACAAACGGACAATTTTTTTGCAATACTGGCGATTTTTGATTCATCGGCAGTATTCACCTCTGAATCAGGAAAATCTCGCGAAACCTGCAAGGCGGTTATACGATATAACGAGCCACTGTCAAGAATATGCCAGCCAAGGTGCTCGGCAACGGCAAGACAAATCGTGCCTTTGCCTACTCCACTAGGACCATCAAGGCAGATAACGGGGATAGCTTTTTTATTCATGAACAAATATTAGGAGCTGCTTGCTCCGCAAAGGCGCCGAGACATCGAGGGAAGAACATCTTGTTGCCGGGAGCCTGCTGCATATGCAGCAATAACCCCCTGCGATGCTGCATCTCTGCGATTAAATTTTTTCTATTCATTTATAACCCGAATAGAAAGACCACAGGATGCAGCCAATTCAGCAAATCCGGGAAACGACGTGTTGACATTGTCACACTCTTCGATGTGAATATCACCACTGGCTCGCAATCCGGCCATGGCAAACGCCATTGCGATGCGGTGGTCATCATGGCTATGCACTGTTCCAGCCCCTATTTCACCACCATTAATGATCACACCATCATCTGTCGCCTGTGCTTTAACGCCTAATTCAAGCAAGCCGTCCACCATCACCTGAATGCGGTCACTTTCCTTTACCCGCAATTCTTCTGCACCGGTGACAATAGTTTGACCCTCAGCACAGGCAGCCGCAACAAACAGCGCAGGAAACTCGTCAATCGCCAGCGGCACCAGTGATTCCGGAATAGTGATTCCTTTTAAGTCAGCACTCTGTATGCGGATATCCGCCACTGGCTCAGCACCCACATCTTTTTCGTTAGACAGGGTAATATTGGCACCCATGCGCTTCAATATTTCAATGACCCCGGTACGTGTCGGGTTCATGCCGACATGGAGCAAGGTGATATCCGAACCGTCTGCGATACTCGCCCCGACCATAAAAAATGCTGCTGAAGAAATATCTGCCGGCACATCAATATCAGTAGCCGTCAATTTCACCGGACCATCAATACAGATCGTGGTATCGGTCACCTCCACATTGCAACCAAAGGCTTTCAGCATACGCTCGGTGTGGTCACGTGTGACTGCCGGTTCGGTCACGCAGGTTTTGCCTCGGGCATACATGCCAGCAAGTAAACAACACGATTTAACCTGGGCGCTTGCCATCGGCATTTGATAATGGGTACCTTTTAATGTTTGACTGCCGCTAATTTTTAATGGCGGCTTGCCACCACTGCATGTCTCGACCTTTGCCCCCATTTCAGCCAGCGGATCGGTAACCCGCTTCATTGGTCGTTGTGATAAAGACGCATCGCCTTTTAGTTCAACATCAAACTGCTGACCTGCCAGCAAACCCGCAAGCAAGCGCATGGATGTTCCTGCATTACCCAGATCAAGTGCCTGCGCAGGCGCTTTTAAGCCGAACATGCCGACACCTTCTATTGTTACCCTGCCATCGCCTGGTCTATTGATATTCACCCCCATTGCCTGAAATGCACGCAGTGTATTCAAGCTATCTTCAGCCTCAAGAAACCCGCTGATATGACTGCTGCCTTCTGCAAGCGAGCCAAACATGATGGCACGGTGAGAGATTGATTTATCACCGGGTACACGAATCGCACCCTGTAACGTTGCCTGGTTATGACTGCCTTGTGTGATAAATTTCATAAATAAGTTTTTGTTAATTGGTAAATCGCGGGTTTCCTCACATTGTAACTTCTCAATAAGTCGAGGCGCTATATCGTTTTGAGACTGTCGGTAGCATGGACGCTACCGTCAAGCTTACATGGAGGTACTTATAGCCTGTCTTTAATAAGCAGTATCCTTTTCACCCGTGTCATGAATAAGGTTTCAATGTGTAAATTTGTCCCGGGTCTGTTTAGCGTGCTGAAAAACCTCCATCAATTTCTCACCGTCACCCGCTTCGAGCGCATTATATAACATATCCAGTTCATCCTTATAACGTTTCATCATAGCAAGAATGGGCTGCCGATTATTAAGACAAATATCGCGCCACATAATGGGGTCGCTGGAGGCAATGCGCGTCACATCACGAAAACCGCCGGCTGCAAAACGAAAAATATTTTCTATGTCATCCATGTTTTCAAGACAATGCACTAAGCCGAATGCCAGAATATGAGGTAGATGGCTGGTTGCTGCCAAAACTTTATCGTGGTGCGTTGCCTCCATGGTTTCAACCAGTGCGCCAGTTTTTCGCCAAAGTTCTGTTACCGTCTCTATTGCACTGGCATCGGTATTGTCTGTTGGCGTGAGGATGACGCAACGGTTTTTGTACAGCTCTGCAAAAGCCGCCTCCGGTCCGCTGTTCTCGGTGCCTGCAATGGGGTGTCCGGCGACAAAACGGCTTGCCTTGCCAATAAATGTATCTGCAAATATTTTGTCAGCCAGTTGTTGTACCTGCTGTTTAGAACTGCCCGCATCGGTAATAATCGCATGTTGATTATTTGACTGCTTCAAACCCGCAGCGATTTTTTCAAAAACAAGCGGCATTGCACCTAAAGGCACAGAAACAAAAATAACATCGGCATCTTTTACTGCCTTGCTTATGTCGGTTTCATAAGCATCAATAATATTTAATTGTTGCGCTTTTTGCAGTGTTGCCTCACTGCGACCAGCACCCGTAATTTTTTTGCAGACGCTGCCCTGCTTCAATGCCAGACAAAATGAGCCACCGATCAAGCCTGTACCGATAACGCACAAATTGTTTATTGTAAATGACATATACAGCTTCTCAAAAAGTCCCTAGCATATCACCCAAGGCAGCGCTTTAAGGTTTCTACAAAGCGCTGGTTTTGTTGCTGAGTACCAATCGTTATTCGTAAATAGTCAGGCATCGCATAATTTGTGACTGGTCGAACAATTACCCCCTGCTCTAACATTTTTTGATACAGAGCCAGCCCGTTGCCCAGACCTCCGCGTGCAACATTGACTGCAATAAAATTACCCATGGTTGGCAAATAGTCCAACTGCATTTCTGTAAACGCGTTCTGTAAATATGCTTTGCCTGCATTGTTCATTGCCACACTTTTAATAACGTGTTCGTCATCATCAAGAGATGCAATGGCAGCGGCCTGTGCCAGCATATTGGTATTAAACGGTTGCCTGACACGGTTCAAAATATCCGCTATTTCTGGATTTGATATAGCATAACCGATTCTCAAGCCCGCCAATGCGTACACTTTTGAAAACGTCTGTGTCAGCACAAGATTAGGAAATTTTTCTAACCACAAATTTATTGGCGGCTTTAACTTATCATCCATGTATTCGGTATAAGCCAAATCAAGCACAATGATGATATTCTGCGCAATATTACTAAACAGATTTTCAAGTGTTGCAGGGTCTAACCATGTGCCCGTCGGGTTATTCGGGTTGGCGATAAAAACAATGCGCGTTTTATCATCAATTTGCGACAACAACGCATCGGGATCATGACCTAAAGGCATACTCTCATGGCTTACGGGAAAGGCATTGGCAATATTAGCAATTGCCCCTACTGCCTGCACAATAATGGGATACACTGCAAAAGAATGTTGCGAAAATACGGCAGAATGCGAAGGCGATAAAAAGGCACGTGCAAGCAGTTCCAGAACATCACTTGAACCATTGCCCAAGGTTATGCTGGCAATATCCAGATTATGTTTTTGCTCCAGTTTTTTGCTTAAAATAAAACCGCTGCCATCCGGATAATAATTAATGGATGACGAAATGTTGCTAATCGCTGCTAATGCTAAAGGACTTGGACCCAACGGGTTTTCATTTGATGCCAGCTTGATTACCGGCTTGCAGGATTGGGCTATAGCTAACTCGCGCTCCAGTTCTTCAACGGGTTTCCCCGGTTGATAAGGAGTCAGATGTTGCACACCCTCGGTGGCCAGCTCAAGAAAAGACTGCTTCATGATTTTCAATTATACTTTACCAGCTTGCCTGAAAAAACATTTACAAAACGGCTTTGGGATACGAACCCAATATTCTTACCATGGCAGACGACTTTTCAATCTCGGCAATCGCCTCGGCTATTTTTTCATCGTCCTGATGACCATCTATGTCAATAAAAAACACATATTCCCAGACACCACTGCGTGAAGGCCTCGATTCAATGTTACTCATACTGATGTTGCGTTTTGCCAATGGTTTCAGTAAGGCATACAGTGAACCCGGGCGATTATGCGCAAATACCAATATACTGGTACGATCCGCCCCGCTGGCTGGTGCATGGTATTTACCAATAATGACAAAACGGGTGGTATTGTGCGGCTCATCTTCAATATCGGGATTTAATATTGCAACGTCATATAATTCAGCTGCCACAATGCTGGCAATAGCAGCCGATTGTTGATGCTCACGCGCGACCAGTACTGCTTCTGCATTGCTGTTTACCGCAATGCGCTCTGCACCAGGCAAGTTTTTATCCAGCCACAAACGGCATTGTGCGATGGATTGTTGATGCGCATAAACACGTTTCACGGAAGATAAAACCGTTTCCTTGCTTAACAAGTTATGGCGAATACGCAACGCCACTTCACCGCTAATAGACAGGCTGGAGTTCATCAACAAGTCCAGCGTATGATTAACCACCCCTTCTGTTGAATTTTCTACCGGCACCACACCAAAGTTTGCGCCTTCTGCTTCCACCAGGCGAAATACTTCTTCGATACTGCTGACCGGATGCGGCTCGATTAAGTTTCCAAAGTGTTTACAGGCAGCCCCATGGGTGTAAGTGCCTTCAGGTCCTAAAAAAGCAACACTTAATGGCTTTTCAAGTGCCAGGCAGGCAGCCATTATTTCACGAAAAATACCTGCCATGGTGTCGGCAGCCAACGGTCCGGTATTACGCTGCATAACCGCACGCAGTACTTGCGCTTCACGTTCCGGGCGATAGAAATGACCGGTTTCACCCTGCTGCTGTTTAACCTTCGCCACCTGCGCGGCGCAGGCTGCACGTTCTGAAACCAGTTCCTGTAGCGACTTGTCTATTTCATCAATACGCAGGCGTATCTGGGCTAGCGGATCGGCATCTTTGTTGCTCATCTTGTTTATGAATTCAGCCGTAATGATTAATTAGCCTTTAAATCTTACGTGCTTTTAACACACCGTCTATGGCAACAAATTTTTCAATCAAATCACCCCCTACTTCACTCTCGATATCCATCAGTGTATACGCCAGTTCATTTCGTGACTCATTACGCATATGAAAAATGTTGTATCCGGCATCGCCCACTGCTGTTGATATTTTTGCAATCATGTCCGGCATGTTTTTGTGTGCTAAGGCAACGCGTGATTGTCCGCCACGGGGCAAACTTACCGCAGGAAAATTAACCGAATTTTTAATATTACCGTTTTCCAGATAATCTTTTATCTGATCAGCCACCATCATGGCGCAGTTTTCTTCGGCCTCGAAGGTTGATGCACCAAGGTGAGGCAAGGTGATAACTCGATCATTACGTTTTAACTTTTCTGCCGGAAAATCGCAGATATAAGCATTTAATTTGCCAGCTTCAAGTGCAGCGAGCACCGCATCGTCATTAACAACACCGTGGCGGGCAAAATTTAAAATCACTGCATCATCTTTCATGTTAGCGATGTTCTCTGCGTTTAACAGATCCCGCGTTGCATCGATTAAAGGGACATGAAAGGTGACGAAGTCAGACTGTTTAAGCAACTCATCCAGACTTGCCATTTCTTCCACATCTGAAGACATTCGCCATGCACTTTTTACCGTAATGGTTGGATCAAAGCCAATCACACGCATACCTAAAGCGACCGCAACATTGGCAATTTCAACACCAATCGCTCCCAAACCAATAACGCCTAAGGTACGACCGGGTAATTCATAACCAACATATTTCTTTTTGCCAGCTTCAACGGCTTTGTTTTGTTCCTCATCAGTGCCTTCAACATTTGCCGCATACTGCCATGCCTGACAGATGTTTCTACAGGCTAATAACATGCCTGCAATAACCAGTTCCTTAACCGCATTGGCATTAGCACCTGGCGCGTTAAACACCACAATACCCTGCTCACCCAGCCGATCAACTGGTACATTATTTGTACCGGCACCGGCACGCCCAACCACTTTCAGGTTTGTTGGGATAGCCATATCATGCAAATTTTGTGAACGCAGCATTATGGCATCAGGATTGTCAATTTCCGGGTTAACGGTAAAACTTTCAGCCGGTAGTCGCTTTAGCCCTTTGCTGGAGATGTTGTTGAT
>CAZYCY010000117.1:4149-7255 GCA_964646145.1 uncultured Thiotrichaceae bacterium | reverse complement strand
CGGTGGAGTATTCATACAGGTAGGTTTTTGGCTAATCAGGATATGATATGAGTGACACTAAAATAAAAATATTACACATAACATTCAATATGGGCATTGGTGGCACAGAACAGGTTATCCGGCAGATCATTGAAAATTCTGATGCAGAAAAATTTATCCATGAAATTTTATGCATTGATGGCACGATTGGCTCTTTAGGGCAGGCGTTACAGGAAAAAGACATTCATGTAGAAAGTGTTAAAAGACAAGCCGGTACAGATTTTAAACTGATACAGTTTATAAGGCGGTTAATTAAACAAAGAAAAATAAACGTGCTGCACTGTCATCAATATACGCCCTATTTTTACGGCGTATTAGCAGCATGGTGGACAGAAACTCGCGTTATTTTTACCGAGCATGGACGCTTTTACCCGGACAGGCATAACTTTAAACGCAGATTTATCAACCCGATATTGGTATTGGCTACAGATTATATTACGGCAATAGCTAAATCGACCGCAGATGCAGTTGCAAAATACGAGTATATGCCTCGTAATAAAATACAAGTTATCTATAACGGAATAAAAGAAATAGATATTGGCAATAAAACACGGGATGATTTACTGAGTGAACTAGGCTTGCCATCTGATTATCGCTATATAGGAACAATTTCACGCCTGGAACCAATCAAAAATCAGACAATGATGATTAATGCTTTTTTCAAAGTGAAGCAACAAATACCAGATATAAGATTAATTTTAATAGGCGATGGCGCAATGATGCAGCAATTAAAGAATCTAGCCGAAACCTTAGACATACAGGACGATGTTATCTTTACAGGCTTTATTGATAACCCACAAAAATACATCAGCCTGTTTGAGGTATTTCTGCTGTCTTCATTTAGCGAAGGCACTTCTATGACTTTACTTGAAGCTATGTCGCTGGCAAAGCCATGCGTGGTGACCAATGTGGGTGGTAACCCTGAAATAGTCAAAGATGGGGAAACAGGATTGCTCGTAGCTAGTGATAATGTCGATTTTTTTGCAGAAGCTGTTTTGACATTGTTAGCAGGTCAAAAGTTAATGATTACTTGTGGCAAAGTTGGTAGAAAATATTTTTTGAAAGAGTTTTCCATTAAGCAAATGGTAGATTCTTACCAGGCTATTTATAAAGGGCGTTAGAGGTGTCAAACGCAAAAATAGCCAGAAATGTCCGCGCTAATATAATTGGAATAAGCGTGCAAATTGTCATCGCTTTCATGCTGGCACCTTTTCTGGTGCATACACTTGGCGATACAAAATATGGAATATGGACTATCGCCATTGCTTTTACGGGCTACATGAACCTGTTGGATCTAGGGTTGACATCAGCTGTTAATAAATATGTCTCTCAATATAATGGCGTTCGAGATAATCGAAGTATTAACGCTATTGTTTCAACTTCACTAGCCCTGTTTCTTCTAATGGGGCTTATTATTGTATTGCTTAGCCCATTTATGGCGAATTTCATTGTTAGCTTTATAAGTCTGGATGAGTCGCTGGTCAGTATTGTTCATATGTTGATCATTATTGTATCGTTTGACATTGCGATCTTTGTTGTTAGTGGATTATTTAAAGGTATTTTTGGTGGTTACCAACATTACTCTATTATAAATATTGTACAGATTATCTCGGCACTTTTTAAAGCTCTTATGTTTTATGCTTTTTTAAGTCATGGGCATGATTTAATTGCCATGGGGTATATCTCGATTGCAGGTAATGTCCTGAGTGCGCTGCTTTTTTACTGGCTGCTAAAGAAATACTATCCTCAGGTGTCCTTTACCATTGCTGCTGTTAACAAGGATAGAGCTTCAGAAATACTGCATTATAGTAAATTTACCTTTTTGGCGATGTTTGCCAACCAGATTATTTATTATAGCGATGCCTTTGTCATTGGTTTTTTTATGACAGCCGCTGCGGTTACTCATTATAGTATTCCATGGACATTAGCTGAATATACCAAAAAAATATTATTTGCAATCAGTAATACTTATGCACCCGCAATCAGCGAGAAAGATGCAGCGGGAGATCTGGATAATATAAAACATTTATATCTGTCAGGTACCAGATATATGATCATTATATCTAACCTGTTGTCTGTGGGAATGATTGTATTAGGTGGTGCGTTTATCGCATTATGGATGGGGTCAAGATTTCAGGTTTTAGGTGAAACTGTTTTGATTATCTTGTTTATCAATCTGTTTTTTCAGGGGCCGCAGACGATAAGTTATGCAATTTTGCAGGGGCTTGCCAAACAAAAATATTATTCTTATATGAGCATGGTCGTATCAATTGCAAACCTGGCATTAAGTATTCTTTTGGTTCAAAAATATGGTATCGTTGGTGTGGCATTGGGTGCTGCTATCCCGCAAATACTATTCTACGCTTTTTTTGTACCCTGGTTAACTTTAAAGACATTAAATATTCCTAGGTGGTACTATTTTCGCCAAACTTTTCTACCGTCTCTAATACCGACAGCAGTGCTTTTTTTAACCTTATATAACTGGGCTGATTTTCATACGCCAGGAAGCTATTTTGAATTACTTGGCATGGCTTTTGTCTGCACACTCGTATACTTGCTACTTGTGTTTTTTATGATGCTTAACGATGTAGAAAAGAAGGCAAGCTTGGCATTGTTGAAAAAAGTTAAACTTATATTTACGAATAATCGAGATGCCTTATAGTCGTCAACCCTCTGCTATACTGCTAATAGATCTGTGTTATTTTACATACCAACACATAATAAGTGTTAAAGAAAACACCCGTAAACGCCGTTAAAATAAGAATAAGCTCTATAAGCAGAGTTTAAATATAATATCGATTGAAGAGGTTTACTATCTCATGCATCAAATGGTAGTAGGATGGTTACAAATTTGGTATTGATGGAGTCAGTATTTGCTTTGCGAATATTATACAAAGACAGAATTATATAAATAATTTATGAGCAATATAGTAATAGTTTTCATGTTGACCTTTATTGGCAGCTTAATAGCCGCTTTGCTGGTTAATGGCGTTTGGGCTTTTTATATTTACCAGTTGGTTTATTTTTTGAACCCTGATATTCGTTGGTGGGGTGCTTCAATACCCGC
>CAZYCY010000117.1:0-4049 GCA_964646145.1 uncultured Thiotrichaceae bacterium | reverse complement strand
GCTGCCTATATCGGGTATGTGGCGACAAGCATGGGTAGAACCGGTGGAGGTCGCTTAGAGGGAATTGGGACTGTCGATGCGCCAGATGCCAATGATACTGCTGCATTGTTGGTTCCGGCTCTGATATTTCTTCTCTATTATGTTTGGCTGGGCAAGAACAAATACATAAAAGTCTTTGCAGTATTGTGCGGAGCGTATATTGCCAACGGTCTTGTGCTTATAAATAGCCGTGGTGCATTCATTGGTATTTTTATTGGTGCTGTGGTATTCGTTTGTTATATGCTATTTTCAAAATTCCAACGTGCTGGTCAAAGAGCAACGGCTGTCGTTCTCGTGGTCGCAGGTCTGGGCGGTGCCTTGTTTGTTACTGATGATGTATTCTGGGAGCGTATGGGAACGCTTAAAGAAGTTACCGAGGATGAAGGTGATCGTGGGGGGGCGCACAGGCTAGAGTTCTGGATGGCTTCGTTTCCGATTATGCGCGATCACCCTTTAGGCGTTGGTGTTCGCGGGTTTCAAAAGATCAGTGCAAATTATATTGATCCGAGCTTAACTAGAGGTGGGTTGGCAAATAAAGCAGTGCATTCAACATGGTTTCAGGCGCTCAATGAAATTGGTTTATTAGGCTTCCTTTTGTTTATTGGATTGCTTTACTCATGTTACAAAGCATCCAAACTAACAAAACAACATTTGATTAAGCATAAAAAATATGATGAGTATTTTAAAGTTATCGCAATGGAAGTGGCTTTATTGAGTTTTTTAGTTACTGTAAGTTTTATCGACAGATTTAGATCAGTAATGCTTTATTGGTTAATATTGTTTCTGGCGTGTGCGGTGAATATTTATTATCTGCAATATAAAGCAGCGATGAGAGACAGCGCTAAGAGTAAAGTGAAGGCTTGCTACCCACGGCATAGGGTCATAGCAAAAGAAAGCATTAAAAAAGAAGACGAATGCCATTTTATAAATAAAAGTAATTTGTAATATCAGGCATAATGAAAAATTTGATAAAGGTAATGGGTATAATTTTTCGTTGTGTGCTGAACTTGCTGAATAAATGAGTTGATTCGGTCTGGTGATGAGCGAGTAGTGTTGCAGTTCAATCGCCTGGATTTCAGGTTAAGTTGGGTTCGATAGTATTACTCAAAGGCAAAAATTATCTATATTTATCGACATCCAAGAGATCAGTGGCTATCTTTATCATGTTTGCCGAATGTTATTACTGTAGAAATCAGTGAATTAAATGAGAGAGTGACTTAATTGAAAGAACAATGTTTATTGCTAAGCGAGATATTCCCCCCCCAAACAGGTGGAAGTGGTCGCTGGTTTTGGGATCTGTACACCCGCCTGGAAAAAGGAAAAGTCATCGTTGTTACTGATTGTGTCGATGACGCAACTAATATTGACGCTCTGTCAGGTTTAATTGTGCATCGAATCTCCATGTCTAGCAAGAGTTGGGGCATTGCCAGTTTAAGTGGCTTGCGATTCTATTTTTCTGTTATTCGGCGCGTTTTAAAGTTGGTGAAAAAGAATAACATCGAGAGCATTCATTGTGGCAGAACATTGCCTGAAGGTGTCGTGGCTTTGCTTATAAAGTTTTTAACCGGCACGCCTTATCTATGTTATGTGCATGGTGAAGATATTGAAATGTGTCGTACCAGCCGGGAATTTATGTTTCTTGTAAACGCTGTAATCAGGAATGCCAGTATACTGATTTGCAATAGTGAGAGTACGGCGACGTTACTACGAAAATGGAAAAGCGTACAGGAAAGTCAAATTAAAATATTGCACCCAGGAATTGATGCCAGTACTTTTTGTCCCGATCCTCTGCATGATGATGAGTTGCTCACTGCTGATAAGAAGGTTATTTTAACGGTTTCTCGGCTACAGGCTCGTAAGGGGCACGATGTTCTTATTCGGGCGATGCCTGAAATATTAAAGAAACATCCTGACGTGCATTATGTCATTGTAGGATCGGGGCAACAATTTGACTACTTGAAGGATTTAATCAAAGAACTCGAGCTTGAACAATATGTTTCACTTCTCGGTGAGTGTACGGATAATGAAATTCTACAATGGTATAGAAGGAGTGATTTGTTTGTGCTGCCTAACAGACAGGTGGGAAATGATATCGAAGGCTTTGGCATTGTTTTGCTGGAGGCTCAGTCTTGTGCCGTTGCCGTTATTGCTGGAGATTCTGGTGGTACCAGGGAAACAATGGAAATAGGTAAAACAGGTTTCATTTTAGATTGTCGCAATTCTGAGTCATTAGTTAATACTATTTCAGATCTTTTCGATAATCCAGGAAATCTCGAAACAATGGGTAAAAATGCAAGGGCATTAATGTTGTCAAAATTTGATTGGCCTAGAGTTTTGGGCTCTGCGCGAGCAGTTTTTGCTGAAGTTGATCGCAAAGTAGAAAGGTAGCTATCTTTTGGCTCTAGGGAAAAAATTAGTTTCCAGTTCGCTATTACTGGTTTCAGTGAAGGTGTTGCAACGTTTACTTGGACTTATCAGTATCGTAATACTGGCGCGTTTACTATCACCTGAAGACTTTGGAATTGTAGCGATTGCCGCTATCATGCTTCAGTTTTCCGCAATACTTTCCAATTCTGGTATTCAAGAATATATCCCACAAAAAGATCAAGTTGATGACGAGGATCTAAACACAGCATGGACGATCGATGTTTCCATGAAGTTTATACTTTGGTTGCTTTTGTTTCTGAGCGCGCCATTAATTGGACGGTTTTATGATGAAGCGGAACTTGTAGCCGTTATACAGGTTGTTTCAGTCGTTGTTTTTTTGCGAGCGCTACAAAATCCTGGGATTCACTTATTACGGAGGCAGCTAGTTTACAAACCTATTTTTTGGTTACTTGCCTGGCAAAAGGCGTTGTCTTTTATTTTTGTTATATCAATTGCGCTTATTACAAAATCTTATTGGGCTATGATTATTGGCGACATTGTTTCTGCCTTGGTAGGCATTATTGGTTCATATCTGCTTCACCCTTATCGTCCAAGATTATCCTTAAAGAAAATGTTTGAGCAGTGGGCATTTACAAAGTGGACTTTTGCCAAGGGGATTGTGGGTGTATTGGGCGCTCAGGTAGATACTTTGATGGTTTCAAAGTGGTTTTCTATCGGTGAGTTGGGTGGTTACAGTGTTATCAGGGGGATTTCTGTTTTGCCTGCAACCGATATTGTCGGACCTGCAGTGGAGCCTTTGATCGCTACTTTTGCACGAGTAAAATACGACTTGGCAGCACTAGATCATCAATTGAGAACCAGTCTGCTAGTGATTTTCTTGCTAATATTGCCTGCCTGCATGGTGCTGATCGTCAATTCTGATGCGATTGTATTGGCTTTGTTGGGAGAGCAATGGAAGGATAAAGGTCCCCTCTTAGCTAACTTTACAGTTCTTCTCTTCGTTTTTTCGTTAGGGAATGTATTAGGAAACCTTTTTATCGCGGTTGGAAAAGTAAAGTTTTTGTTTTTCTATGACCTGTTTTCTTTAGTGTTTATATTTTTTATACTGCTGGCTTTTGTGAGCGATGATTTGGCTGATTTTGCACTGCTACGTGGCGTGCTTGGTTTGGTTACCGTATTACCATGGTTGATATTAACGTTACATTATACAAATAGTCATGTGTTTAGCTTTATGATGACGTTATTTATGCCGGTTGCGCTAATAACCTTTCTAGCAACCTTGCTCGCCGATTATTTTGCGTTGCAAACCGATTTTATTTATATTTCGCTTGCCTGGAATTTTGCTGTTTTTGGTGTGTTTTACCTTCTGTTAATTGTTGTATTTTATGCGGCATTATTGCATAGAATTAAAGAATGGCGACATCTGAAAAGGTTACTGGTGAGTACGATTTTTCCGGCAAAGAGTGAGACAACTGGTTAGAGCGAAAAGCACAAATTTACCGTGTTCAGTTATAGTGCATTCAGCCTGTTTTACCTTCTCTTCCATAAGCATTGTTAAACCAGGCAAAGTAATTGACGCGAGACGGTTTTTCGTTTTTGTTCATGTTACACTAACTTTAAAT
>CAZYCY010000116.1:0-7255 GCA_964646145.1 uncultured Thiotrichaceae bacterium | reverse complement strand
AAAAATCAATAACCTGCGTCCTTTTCTAAAATTACGCTGAGTAGTTACAAAAAATTTTGGCTAAAAACTTTTTTAGACAGGGCAGCATCGTTTGAGGAAGCCTCAAATTGTAAGACCTTCTCCAAGGATACTCTGATTAAGCTATACCCTTCGCGCTCTAAATGGGGGGAGTTATTGAGTGCGAAGAGTTTAATTGAATCAGAGTATCCCTAACTTTCATCATCCATTTCGTGATCACCGCTCCAGCCTGATGCTTTTGCTTTTTTTATTGCCGCATCATGAATTTTATAGTGACGTTGTGCTAACGCCTCCGGCAACTGGCTAACCATGCAACCATACTTATCCCACTCGGCATTGACCTTTTGCAACAAGGCATCAATACGGGTGGCATCCCAGCCTTCACAGGTTTCACTTTCATCAAGCAGTTCAAACACCCAGGCATCTCGAATAATTTTAGCTATTGTGGTCATGCCACCGTTGATTTCGTTATCAATTCCTGCATAAAGTTTTTGCTTGCGCATATTACTGGCTCCCAGTTTGTGTCTTTAGTGGGCTATTTTTTGTCAGGTTAAATTTTTTCCAGTGTGTTCTGATCAGTGTGATGAAAAATTGCCTGATTAATCGGAATCCATAATTGTGTATCTTGTTTGTAGCTGAATTTTCCGTCATCATGAATGCTGACATCTACAGAATAGTTTTTTGTTTTGTAGGTTTCATCAAGAAATTTATTTGACATAACCCCATAGGTTTGCGAACCGCATTCCGCTGCTAAGTGAAAGTTTTTACTGTCTACTTCAGCATGACCACCCGCATTTACCAGCACGCCACGTGGCACCATAAAACTTTTCAGAACCTGCTGATGCTCGCAATCCCACAACCAATAACCTAATTCCTCATGAAAAGCATCATCGCTATCAAGAGGCCATGCGGTCATTGAATAGCGCAAACCATACAGTTTCTGAGGACCATTATTGACCGGTCCAACAGGTATAAACACGGCTTCTTCATGGTATTTAGTTTCGGTTTTTTTACTGAGTATCCTGGATACATCAATACCACTATCACCTTGCCAGATACCAGCAAGTGGTGCTAGTGGTCCAAGATTTTTAATGATTTCTTCGCTCATTATTTTTCTCCGTAACTTATAGAGCATTGCATAAGTATTCGCAGCGATTAATATGCTCTATTATTGGTAATAATAGTCATATTTGTGCAACGTTTCTTTCATGAACGACCATGCTTCGCTGTATGTAAGTCCGCTATCTTCAGGAATAATAACTCTTATGTACAGCTCATCCGTGTGTTGCTTTTGAAGTGCGCTCAGCTTTCTGTGCATCTGTTCTTTACTTACCTGGATGAAGTTTTTATCACCAGCGTCTTTAAAACGGATGCGTTCTTTGCCATCAATACGCTCAAGGCTAACACTGACCATGTGTTTGCCTTTGGCAGTACGCGCAGGCTTGAATAGTTTATCGTATTTAACCTGTAACGAACTAAAATCATATTCAAGGCTGGACAATCTACGCGACTGCTGGTCACGTTGCAGAGTAAGGACAATAAGTTTCTGCCGTTCTTCAATTAAGACTTTCCTTTTTTGCTCGGCTTCAATGTTAAGCTGCTGTAGCATTTCCTGTGAGATGATAAGTTGCGTACTTAAACTGCTTATTTGATTTTCACTGTCATCTTTTAATTGTTTGAGGTTTTCCTGCAGAGTAACAAGCTGTACGTTTAAGCCGCTTATCTGATTTTCGCTGTCTGTAGTGAGTTGCCTAAGGTTTTCCTGTGTAGTACTCAACTGCAAACGTAAACCACTAATTTGATTTTCATTTTTAGTGAGCTCGCTTTTTAGCTTTGTACTATCCAGTAACAGGGCAACAATTTGCTTGTCTTTATCTTCAAGTGCGAGGTTTAATTGATTTGCCTGTTCACTGGCCTGTAAGCGTTGCAATCGTAATGTGGAAATTTCACTTTGTGCCATTGCCAGTTGTTCTTCAAGGGTGGCTTTTTCCAGCGTGGTGTGCTGGATGATTTTTTCAGCCTGTTGCTCAGCCTCCAGGCTAGTGCGTAACTGCTCCAGTAGTTCCCAGTTTTTTATCATCAACAACATTGATGTGAGTAGAAATATGATGACTACTACCATCATAATATCGGTAAATGCGGGCCAGAAACTTTCGCTGTTTAAATGTTTTCGACGCAGATCAACAAATTCTTCGTTCACAATCAGTTACCTGTCTGCAATTAATGCGCTGGCAGGCGAAAGCCGTCACGTAACAGCGACTTTATTTCATTTACATCATTTTTCAATTGCAGCGCGGTGACAGTATTGGCACTGGTTAATTCACTGAGGTTGCAGCCAGCATCGCTTAATAACGATTTAATTTCATTAATATCGGCACTTAATCGCAGCAAGCTTTCAGCAGTATTGCCAGTGATTGAGCTGAGACCGCGACCAGCCTCAGAAAAATCCGTCTGCGTATTGCTCATAACACGAGCCGCTTCATGTAAGGCTTTTACCAATGCACCAACTTCATGCAACATACTATCGGTCTGGAAAGTAAAGCGCGGCAAAATATACAGCGTGGTTGCCTGTTCGATGCCGCTTAATAATTCAGTCTGAACATCGGTGAGTTTCATGTAGAAATATCCGAAGAAGAAATAACAGACAATGGCTGTCGCTGTGGTTGATAGTGCGGTTGACATGCCATGAATAACCAGGCTCATACCACTAATGCCATCAGCACTGTCCACAATATCGGATGCACCAAGCAGGGCGATGGATAACGCAAGAATGGTACCAAAAACGCCGGTAAGAATTAAAATATTGCTGATAAAACGCGGCAAACTCAAACGTGTGCTTTCACTCGCTGACAAGGTGGCAGCAAGCGCACTGTGGTTAACGGCAACATTGTGTTTACTGATTTCCAGCACGGAAGCATAGCGGTTGTAAATCAGGCTTTGTTTGCTGATTTTAGCAGTAGGTAAGGTTTGGTTCTGGTGTACATTTTTTATAAATCGAGCCAGTGCATTTTCTTCTTTACCATAGTAAAAAAGTAGATAAATCAGTCGGAACACACCAATAAGAAATAGCCCTAGAATGCTGCCATTGACGATATAACCAATATTGGTTTCCTGGTGCTTAAAATAAAAATTGAACAGGAATTCGTGATTGAGCAGTAATAAAAACCCAGACACAAGCGAGATTAATAAAAACTGAAATAAAACGTTACGACTATAGTGTTCTTTAAATTGAACCATAAACCTGCCTGATCCTGCTGCGAGCTGTAATGATATTATTGCTTGTAAATTGTGAGCATAAAAATATCCATTGTACGCCTATAAGGTGAGTTATTCATTAGCATAGACAATGAATCCTTACTGCATTATGAAATTGTGTTCATAGAGGTGTTTTTTTATCCATTCCAAAATTAATACCAATAGAAAGCCGATGTTCATTACTATTGTTTTTGCTTACCTCATGGCGTAGATCAGGTTTGAAAAAGATGAAATTACCGGCTTTGGGGATAATTTCAATTTTTTTTGTGTTCTCGCCAGCAGCATCATAAATGATTAAATTACCAGAGTTTTCAGGTACATGAACATAATAAACAGCTGATAACAGTTCATCGTAGTCATCGTGAGTGTGCAATGTAGTGGTAGAGTCTGGTGGCATGTAGTTAAACCAGTAGCCAGCACGCAGGTTTTTAATGTTGAGAATAGCGGTTGCTGATTTTACCGCACTTTCCATCAACGATGCCAATTGCGGGATATGCTCTTCATTCAAATAGATGTTTTCGTAACGTCCGTCGAACAGGTGTGTTTTGCGCACGCTGGCTTTATTCTGCAGTATTAAAAAAGCGGATAGCAGGTTTGTATTAAGTGCGAGTGGTGAAGCAATGCTGTTACTGTAAACAGCATTATTATGCTTACTTATTGGTACTGGCAGGTGTTTAAGCATGGAATAATGTTGTGTAGTTGCTACTGGCTCAGTAATGTTCGTATTCGCAAAGCTAGTTCATGCTGGGTATATGGTTTGCTCAGAAAATTGGTTTCAAATCGTGCCTGAGCATTTCTGGCTATGGTTACATCGGTAAAGCCTGATGTCAATAATATGTTAACCGCAGGATACAGTTTAGCGACCTGCTCAGCCAGCTCGAAACCATTTAAACCACCGGGCATAACAACATCACTAAACATCAAATCGACTTTTTTCTCTGTGGCTAAAATCTGCAACGCTTTTTTACTATCTGTTGCTGTTAGCACCTTATAGCCCAATGTCTGCAGCATTTCTTCGACCAGTTCTATTAACGCTACCTCATCATCGACCACAAGTATGGTCTTATTGCTAGTGGGAAGTTTTTTAATGTGTTTTTTATTTTCTGTTCCCTGCCTTTTATGCATTGTCCGTGGCAGGTAAAGTCGAAATGTCGTGCCAACACCCAACTCTGTATCAACCTTGATGGTGCCACCACTGCGCTCAACAAAACCAAATGCCATCGCAAGCCCCAAACCGGTACCTTTGCCCACCTCTTTGGTGGTAAAGAAAGGCTCAAAAATACGATCCAGAACCTCCTGAGGCATGCCGGTGCCATTATCGCTGACCGTCAGTTGCACATATTCACCAGGCATGGCAGCAGCGTTACTTTCACAATAGGCATTATCAAGCACACAATTGCAGGTTTCAATGGTCAGGTTTCCGCTACCAGACATAGCATCACGAGCATTCAACACCATGTTTAATAACATGTCCTCAAAATCGCCTGCATCAATTTCTGTGTGCCATAGATCATTGGCAAGGTGATGTACAATTTCAATCTGCGGGGTCAGTGAACGCGCTAAAATATTGTGCATATCCAGTATTATCTGGTTGATATTAGTAACGGCTGTGCTGGCACCTTCATGGTGTGACAGACCTAGCATTTTTTGCGTAAGCTCACTCGCGCGATGAGCTGAATGTTTGATGCTATCAAGCCTCTTCTGTATTTTTTTATCAGTAATTAATTGGTACTCGAGTAGATCCAGATTGCCAAGAATAATGCCAAGTATATTATTAAAGTCGTGAGCAATACCACCGGCCAATTGACCAATGGCCTCCATTTTTTGTGCGCGACACAGAGATTTTTCGTATTGTTCACGTTCACTAATATCGCGCGCCTGGACAAGCAGCAGTGTTTTACCACCAATATTAGTCAACGATGCCGAGATGCTAGTAGCAATAATTTTGTTATTTTTTGTTATGCAGGTAAAATTTTCTGTAGTAGCCGAACCATTTGCAATCACTTTATCTATAAAAACATGCAGATTTGGCATGGCATCCTGATGAAGCACTGAAATCGGTATTTTAAGCAACTCATTGATCTCATCATATTCAAGCATCTTGCAGGCAGCTGGGTTGGCATCAATAATACGGTCATTTTTTAGGTCAACAAGAAAAATAGCATCATTTGCACTAACAAAGATGCCACGGAATCGACTTTCACTTTCTCGCAGTGTGCGCAGCGCGTTGCTTATATCATCTGCCATGTGATTAAAGGTGACCGTCAGATCATTGATTTCATCACTGCCGTTATGCAATTCAGCACGGACAGATAAATTACCACTGGCAAACTCGGAGGCAACCTGGTTCAGTCGAACCAGCCGATTGGTGAGCAAAGCACCCAGGGCAATACCCGCTATTGCACTAAGCATTATGCCGATGATGGCGATAGTGAAAGCAAACTGCAAGGTATCGGCATATACTGTTTCAAGTGCCTGGTTTGAGAAATTTATCCACAAACTACCCAGCTTACCTGCGGCATTGCTGATTGCTTCGCCGCGCCAGTAGGTTTGTTCGGTGCTTTCAAACTGATGCACATGGTTGCCAATATCAATCGCATCATGACTGGCGTAAACGATATTGTCTGGATTCAGCAGCAAGACCCTCAGTATATGCGGCTCCAGGACTGCAATTTCCAGAAACGGTTGTATGTCATTATATTCAGCAGTCAAAAAAGCAATGCGCCCCAGCTCTGCCAGGGTTTTTAGTGTTATTTCTTCGGTGTCAGCGAGCTGCTCTTTACTGGCATGAAAGGAGTTGTTTAATGTTGGCCACAATACGGCGACCATCATAAAAACTTGCAAAACGAAGATAGTTATCGCTATGCGATAACGTAGTGATTTAACTTTCAAGGAATTTTCACTGTGCTGCATTTATCGATGTCACGAACGGCATTGTATTCGTTGTCAGCAACCAGGCGAAATGCGTTTTTAGAGCCTTCTTTGAAAAACAACCTCTGCGTATCGGCGCTGAGCTTGATATTGAGTAGCTTTTGTTGAAGTTTATCGACAAGCTTATCGCTTACGTTGTCACGTATGACGAACAGTGAAGGTGGAATTGGTGGTGATTTTGCTATCTGTTTTAATTGCAGGTTGTTTTTTCTCTGGAACAAACGCAGAGGTGGTAGCGCTGTACCACAGGCATCAGCTATGCCAATAAGCATCTTCTGCATACAGGAAGCGTGATTTTTTGTATACAGCAGAGTGACATCTTGTAAAAGATCAATACCCGCCTGCTTGAGTACTGCCCTGGTAAGATAGGAAATGGTTGAATCTTGTGGTGGCAGTGCAATGGTTTTTTTACTCAGGTCGTACACAGAGTTGATATCGCTGTCTGGCATGGTAACGATTACCGCGTTCAGCTTGTCACGGCAAGTAACAAGCGGCACATAGCCATTTTTCGAGGCTATTCGAACATAGTCAAAAGGCTGAACAAAAGCAATTTTAAACTCCTGTTGCTTTAGTTTCTCCTTAAATATTTTATAACTAGGCGCGCTCCGAAAGCGTAAAGAACAACCTAATACCGTGCCAAGTTCGGCTGCGATGGGCGCAAAAATACTTTCCAGTCGTTGCGGGGCTAAAAACGGAAAAACGCCCATCACACAGTCGTTCTTGCCCGGCATTTTATTTTCAGCATTAACGGCACTGTTAACAAACAAAAACAAAAAACCAACAAAAAGCAGCAACGTTTTTATAAATAACATATTTTGTAATTTACAAATGTTTCAGTAACTCATGAGACCTCAGCGTAACGTCTCAGCATGACTCAAGCATTAAAAAAAATGAGCTAATTTTTCAAAATTTTCGACAATCAATGAGCGTAATAGTGCGCCATTTTAACGAAATATTGGAAATACACGCCATTTTAATTTATGCTGAAAATATCACTTTAGGGCATCTCTATTTATTTTGGAGGTGAAGATTGAGATTCAAAATAGGTCAG
>CAZYCY010000115.1:3128-7268 GCA_964646145.1 uncultured Thiotrichaceae bacterium | reverse complement strand
ATAATAGGGGCTTTGTTGTGAGTGCATCCATTCAGCAGGCATATTTATCAGCATTTAAAGGCAACTTTACCTCAACCATGCGCTGGCATGATCTGGACGCATTTTGGGCTGTGTTAAAAGTTCAGGCAGATGATGGCTGGTATATTTATCAGCTAGGTGAAGTGCCACCGGAATCAATGGTCGATAAAACGCATTTATTAAATTTTATTGAAAAAATAGACGCGTTATTACATAAAGAACATGATGAGGATTACTGCGGCATTGTTTATGTCGACAACAAGGAAAAACCAGCGTTTATTAAAATTTTTGATCCAAATAATCTTGGTGTGAGTTGTGGCTTTAGTGATAAGCCACCGTTGCCTGGCTGGATTTTATCAAGGGTACAACCGGTAGAACTAGAAACAGCGACGAACCCGCCAAAAAATCGCCAACACTGGTGGCAGCGCTGGTTTACATGATTGTGCTGAATGCCTTTACTTGTTAATGCTCTTAGTCAATGGTTCCATGCTAACCTTTTTTGTGTTGATTAATTTAATGTGCGCATCTAACGCTCAGTAAATGCATTACTAAAGCCGCGTGATATCGGTCTTAGCAAATAATCCAGTATCGATTTGGCACCGGTTTCAATATTGGCCATCACCGTCATGCCAGGGGTGATTTTCATTATTTCAGGGTTGTCACCTACCCAGGTTTGGTTCAGGCCTATCTCTGCGCGAAAGTAAGGGTTATTTTTTTCATCCAGGTAGGTTGTGGCTGATATTTTTTTTACTGTGCCTTCAATGCTGCCAAAACGTGATGAATCGAAACTGTCTATTTTCACATCGACGATTTGACCAAGATGAACATGACCAACATCTTTTGGCATAATGCGTGCCTCTACAATTAATTCATCATCAATGGGGACGATACGAAGAATAATTTTACCGGGTTCGGCAACCGCATTAATACTATTGATAGAAAGTGCCTGTACAATGCCGTTGATAGGGGCAACAACATTAAGACGTCTTGCTCTGTCATTGAGGCGAATTAAACTTTGCTCAACTTCGGCAAGTTGATCGATGATTTGACCAGCCTCAATTTGAATTTCTTTAATAAATTGAAATTCAGCATCATTGCGCCGTTGCCTGGCTTCGGCGAGAGTGGTTTCTGCTACCGCGTAGTTGTCTTTGAATTGACGATGTTCACGTAGGTTTTTTGTTAACTGTATTTGGGTGGTTAACAGCTCATCTCGGGCAACAACGCCGGTTTTATTTAGTTGTTGACGAATGTTAACTTGTTCCTCGAGCAGTTTAATTTCCTGGCTCATGATGAAAGATTGATTAAGGGCGCGTTGACCTTCAGATTTTTTTTGCTTGATCTGGTGGTCGATGACTGAAAGATTATGTTTCTGGCTATCTAGCTGTGCACGATAAATAATGTTTTGTTGTCTTGCAATGTTTGGGTAAGCCAGTCCCTTTTTTCCAAACTCAGGCTGTCGGTTTTCAATTAAGGCAAGCAGACGTTCTTGCTGTAATACCAGTGAAGCATGCCGTACCATCATTTGTTCAAGATCAGCCATGGTCGCTGGCGGCGCAAAACGCACCATGGTGTCTCCTGCTTCAACATGGTCACCATTTCTCACCAGTATTTCGCTGATAATGCCACCTTCCAGATGTTGTATATTGTGGATACGGCCTGCGGGTATCACTTCACCACGGGTAATGGCGACCTCTTTTATTTGGGTGACGTGTGCCCAGGTAATCAGTGAAATGAACAGCAAGCCAGTAAGCATGATTGCAATATTAATAATTTTAATCGGTGTGGTTTCTTCTAACTGAATTGCCTGGTTTAAGTAATGTGCACGTGCGCGTGGCAGCCCGGCAGTGGTGTTTGCAGCAAAAACGATATTATTTTCTTTCATGATGTTTTCTCCAGCATTATGTCAATAACGGTGTTGGCATCACCGGTAAATTGCACTGTGCCATGTTCCATTAAAATGGCTTTATCGGCAATCCTTATATGAGAAGGGCGGTGACTTACCATAATAATGGTGTGCTTACCTTTGAGTTTTTTGAGTTGTTTTATCAGGCGTTGATCGCTTTCATCATCCAGTGAAGCACCAGGCTCATCAAGCAATAATATTTTTGTCGGATTAACAAAGGCGCGAGCCATGGAAAGTGCGCGTAGAAAACCTGGTGGCATATGTTCTTTAGTATTGTCACCAATACGGGTGTCAAAGCCTTCGGGTAAAGCGAGTATGTCATCCAGTATGCCGGCATCGTCAGCAGCATGGCGTAAGTCATCATCGGTTGCCAGTATGTTATTCAACCGCATGTTTTGTGCGATTGAGCCATAAAACATGTGCGTAACTTGCGGCACGTATGAAATGGTTCGGCGTAAATCCATGGCATTGAGCTGGCGTATGTCAAGATTGTCGATTGAAAATGAACCCGCCTGAGGCCGATACATACCAGCAATTAATTTAATCAGGGTGGACTTGCCCGCACCCGTGCTGCCGCAGATGGCAACCATTTCACCCGGCTGCACATCAAAGCTGACGCCAAGTAGTGATGGATTTTCCTCTGGGCCATAGCGAAAGCTGACACGGTCAATTTTTATGCTGCCTTCTAATTGAGATAGTAATAAACTGGACTGACCGGAATGCTGTTCAACCTGCAGGCGCATCAACTGATTAATCTGGCTAATGGATGTGCTTAGTTGCTGAAATTTAAAAAAGGATAAAAATGCACCCTGTAAAGGTGAAAGTACACGCCAGACCAGTGCCATGGTGGCGATTAATGCACCGATTGTCATGCTGCCATTAATCACCATGAGCGTGCCAAAACCAACCGTTGCTGCGCCGGCAAGGGTCATTAGCGACTGTGATACCGTGTTTAATATGTTGCTGGCAAGAAAATTGTCATAACTTGCCATGACTGAATCACCAGAAGTTTCGCGGAAGCGCTCCCACCAGACGGATTCGCCACCAATGGCTTTGATTTCTGTTCGACCGTCCATGCTTTGCATTAACATGCGTTCCTTGTTTATTTTGGCAACGCCTGAACGCATGACCTGGCTGCTGGTGTGTGGCAGCCATAAGAAACCAAAAATAATGTAAGCCACTATAACGACAACAGGGATAATGGCTAGCCAACCAGCAAGCAGTGCGATGACGCTGATAAACAAAATAGCAAAAGGTATTTCCAGTGTCATTGCCGCATTCGGTCCGGTGAAAAAATCCCGAACCGAGTCAAACTGCTTTAAACGCGACAGTTGTGAAGCAACGGTAGAGCGCTCGGTGAACACCGGAGGTAGAAAAAGTAATTGCCTGAAGGTTTCTGTGCCAATTAAATAATCAATGCGACCGGCAACAGAACTTAGCAACTGGGCTCGCAAGTATCGAAAAATCAAGTCGGCAACCAGAAGTACGGCAACAGCGCTAATAATATAGGGCAGGGTTTCGATTGATTTTGCGCCAATGACTTTGTCATATATCACCATGATGAATAAAGGTACTGTCAGGGCGACAAAATTAATCAGGAAGGTCATCGCCAATAGATGGGTGATGAGGTGCTTGAAGCGCTTTAGTAAAAGATGAAACCAGGTGTCGCCAGAATCATTTACGGTTGTGCCGTGGCTGGGATGGGTGTCGGTGAAAACGTAGGCAGTGCCTTTTTTGTTAATAAGGTCATCGTCAGATTTTATTGCTTCATATTTTTCAGTATGAGCATTAAAGCTGCTGATATTGTTGTTTTCTCTATTTAGCAAAACGCGCACGTCACCGGTATCTGAAATAAACAGACAGGGGTACAGCTCTTCTTTAATTGATTTGATCCGTGTCTTTTTTAGTGTGCTGTTATAACCCAGGTTAACCAGTATATTGCGCAGGTCTACAAGTTCAAGGTGTTCGGAAAAATGTGGCAATGCCTCCAGTAATTCACGGGCATAGTTATGCCAGCCCAGTTCTTTCAATAAAGGAATAATGCAGGCAGCGTAGGGAGAATTATCGTGAAAATCATCCACTGCATCGTTACGAAGTGCTTCGGCAAGGCGTTCAGAAAAGGGTAATCCTGAGGCTTTGTCGGGTGTTGCTTGTGCTGTAGAGGTAAGTGTTTGAGTAATGCTCATTGTCTGGCCTATAGACTTGCAGTGCGGATATTA
>CAZYCY010000115.1:0-3028 GCA_964646145.1 uncultured Thiotrichaceae bacterium | reverse complement strand
AGTGAGCGAACCATGATTATTTTTTGACGTACACCTTCAGATAAGGTATCTACCGCAGCACCACCAACCTGGGTGTCCAGACCGGATGGCAGACGTGTAATTATTTCGTCCAGCCCGAGTATTTTGGATAGTTCTATTGCCTGTTCAATGGCTTGCCCTTCACGATACAGTGTCATGTTTTCAAGAATGGTGCCTTCAAACAATACGCCATGCTGCGGTACGATGCCGATTTGTTTACGTAAATATTCAACATCGTATTCACTGATATTTTTATCATCAAGATGTATTTCACCTTTGTTAGCTTGTAAAAAGCCGGACAGAAGTGCAACCATGGTTGATTTGCCTACACCGTTATTACCGGTGATTGATATACTGTCACCAGCATTAATGGTTAGTGAAATATTTTCCAGCAGGTTGCTGGTTTGGCTCGGGTATTTAAAGGAAATGTTTTTTAATTCTATTTTCCCTTTAATGCCGTTTTCAGGTTTCAGGTTGCCGAACTTTTCTTCAGCAATAGCATGCAGTTCGCTGACTTTGTTGCGTGCCAGTCGCACAGCCTGGAATTGTGTCCATATATTCATTGCATTGAGCCCAGGCTGAAGTACTCTGCTGGTTAGCATGGTACCAGCGGCAAGCGCACCAATGCTAAGGTTGCCGCCAATAACAAAAATACTGCCGATACTGGCAAAACCTACTACCGCAAGTTGTGAAATGGTTGCGCCTATACCTTGAGTCACACTATTTATTTTTGATAGCTCACTAACACTTATCGCAGATTGTTTTTGAAGACGTTCATAACGGCGTAGCATTAATGATTCCATCGCCATGGATTTTATGGTGTGTATACCGGTTAAGGTTTCAAAAATAAAATCTTGTCGTCGCTCCTCCACAATAGAACGCTTTTCTAAAGCATCATGCAGTTTATTGCCAACTCGTGACGATACGATAAAAAAAATGCCAAGCAAAACAATAGGAATAAGAATAAGTGGACCGGCGATTATCCATATAAGAGCAAGAAAAATTAATACAAAGGGCAAGTCAATGGCCAGCAGAATCGATTGACTGGAATAAAATTCCTGGATTTGTTCCAGAGCATGCATTTTATCGAGGTAATAACTGGTGGGTTTGCTACTGTAGGCAGTGGCTTCGGCATCCAGAATATGATTCATTGCGTGCAGGCTTTCACGGTGGTCAAAGCGTGCGCCTTCCCAGCTTAATATCATTGAGCGGAATATTTTTAAAATGCTGTCAATAATAATAATCGCAATCAAACCTGCCATTAAAAGGGCAAAGGACTGCAATGCCTGGTTTGGAATGATGCGGTCATAAACCTGCAATATCACCATTGGCAGGCCAAGAGCAAGGATATTAATTAATAAAGAGGCAACCAATACACTGGGTTTTCGCCATGTGTCTGGTGTCTGTAATTTACCTTTTTTAATTTTTTTTCTCATAAATTAAATATCCGCTATTTTATTTAAGGGCACAAGCACACATAGAGATGCCCTTAAGTCATTCCGTCTGTTTTCAAGAAGGTGCGCATGTTCTATCGACATTTCATGTGGTTACTTAAATATAAATTGACAAAATATTTGGATTAATAGGGTAACTTATCAATAAGTCCATGCAGTACATGCCTTTGAGAGTAGTGGCACATGGATGTGGCGTTTACGAACCAAAGGATGGACACGCCGTGAATATGTCCCTATAAGCTTGACGGTAGCATCCATGCTACCGACAGTCTCAAAAACATGTACTGCACGGATTTATTGAGAAGTTGCTTAATAGAGTCATTTGCACAATACATTAAAGATTTATTGATCACGGTCGATAGAGGGGTGAGTGAGACTATGCCCGCTATTTTTGGGTTCTATTTGAGGATATAAATAATGGTTGATAAAGCGAAACCGGAAGCTACCGATTCGATTGCACAAAAATCATCTGAAGAGCTGTTTTTGCGTGGTTCTGAGCAGGACCAGGCATTGCGTAAAAAAGGCGAAGAAGAGACGCTAAATTTGGACGATGCTCAGGAAGAAGTATCACTACAGAATATTCTGCAAGGTAGTGAGCAACTTGAACATCCTGATACGGGTATTGAGCGAAGTGGCGCTGGCGCAGACCATAAAGAATCATTCGAAATAAAATCTGAAGATAATAAAGATTTCACTGAGTCAGCAGGCGTTGCGGCAAGTCAAAATGATGCGAATAGCGCGACTTTGACGGCTGATTTCCCTGATACAGAGGACAGCACAAGGCAGGCAAGCCTGTTGGAAAGCAACGACCAGGACGCAATACGTGTTTTATTTAATGGTGAAACTGACAATGGGCAACAAGCGCAAAGCCAGGCAGCGCTTAATGCAGGAGATAATACAGGAGAAAATGATTTACCTGTTGCCAGGGATAATGAGACGATTGTGAGCGAGTCTGTTACTGAAACAAACAGTATTGATATTATAGCTGCCCCGATTAACAGTATTCCAGATGCAGGTGAAGATATCTCGGTTAATGTTAATGAAGGTTCGTCGCTTATAGATGGGCAGTTATTGGCAACGGATGCCGATCCGGGTGCGAGTCTGACATACCAGTTGGCAGAGGGTATTAACATTCCTGAAGGATTTACCTTTTCAAACGACGGTAGTTGGCAATTTGATGCGCAGCATCCAGCCTATGAGCATCTTGGTCCGGGTGATTCGATGGCAATAACTGTGCCTGTTGTGGTTAGCGATGAGCGCGGTGCGAGTGATACCACGCAAATTCAGATTACAGTACAAGGCACAAACGATGCGCCCGTTGCTGGAGCTAATGTAACCGCCTCTGTTGAAGAAGGCTCAACTGCCATTACTGGACAACTAACATCAACAGATGTTGATGTTAACGCAACCGCTAGTTTTGCTGTTAGTGATGGTTCAGCAATACCGGCAGGTTTTGTTTTAAATACCAATGGCCGTTACTCATTCAATCCAACCGATAGTGCTTATGACCATCTAAATATTGGTGATAGCACAGTATTAACTATCCCGGTTACCGT
>CAZYCY010000114.1:0-7299 GCA_964646145.1 uncultured Thiotrichaceae bacterium | reverse complement strand
TCCACAGATAACGGGGGAAATTTTTGAGGATGTTTAGCAACGCTTTCATTTTTTATACGTCAACAAGCCTCTGCAATGCCGCATGTTTGCGGATAAATCAAAATTTTTCGTAACTACTCAGCGTATTATCCGGGTAAGGACGCAGGTTATTGATTTTTCAGGCATCTGCAACATGGATGTTGCAGTAGAGCGTACATGGACGTATTTACAGCGTCCTGAAAAATCAATAACTTGCGTCCTTTTCTAAAATTACGCTGAGTGGTTACAATTTTTCAACATAAAAAATCGAAAGCCAGAGAATATAAAAAACAAATGATTACTGCCTTGATGTAAGGCAATAGCTGAATGATTTTCTTGGCAGGCTATGTCGTAAATCACCGGCGGTTAAAAGTGGTGTGGCTGTAGCGTAACGAAAGCCGTAGCGCTTTTAACCGTCCGTGTGTATTTGCTTGTTAGGCAATTAAAATTGATAACCCAAATTAAATAAAAGACCTCCTCTAGTCTCACCATCGGTCTCGCCAATAATTGGAGCTAGCCCTACATTCCAGCCTCCAGCGAACATACCCTTAAAAAAGTACAAATAGGGAATACCTATAAATGCTTCTGTATTATTTTTATCAGTGTTATATGTAAGCCCAATATGAATACCTAGTCCATGCTTGTCATTTTTAGACAAAATATCTGACCGCACCCATCCTGCGCCAACACCACAATTTGATAACACTCCCCTATCTGACGAATAACCAATAGCTATACATCCAAGCGCAAGATATTTTAGATCAGATTTTTTCATAACAGCTATATTAGCCCCCAGCCCATTATAAAGTGCACCTGATCCAATGCCGAATGAAATTTTATCTTGAGCGATAACCGTAGTAGAAGAAAATATTCCTGCCAGAATAAAAACATACAAAAGTTTTTTCTTCATCGTATTCTCCATTACCGTTGCCTAACTATTTGTAAGCTGCTAACGATTACCTGTTGCGTCGCCCGCTTTTAGATGCCCTTTATTCATAGTTGATATTGGACTGATAATAAAACCCGTCATCCGGCAATTTTCCACCAATTAATGAAGGCGAACGCTGCAATAAAATATTGTAAAAATATTCCAGCTCTTCTCGTGCGTCAACAGCCTTAACATGATCAAACTGACTGACTTTAATGGAGTCGGATACCGCTTCTGCTGTTAACATTTTAATGCGTTCAGCAACCATTATCCCGGCTTCATCCGGGTTCTGTTTTACCCACAGCGTTGCTTTTTCATATTCTTCTATAAAGCGCTGAATGACATGGTCATCAAGTTCTTTATTAATCACTGCAATACCAGCTTGAGGAATGCGGCTTCTGCGTTGTAACAAACGCCCCCATTCCTGCTGTAAATCGGCACTACGAAAAAGATCTGGAGCAATAATTCTTAAAGGAAATGACTGAGTTTTACGCAATGCCATAGACACCGCAGGCTCCGCCAGCAGAGCATGGTCAACCCGTCGCATAATCAATAATTGCATCGCATCCAGCGGGTTGGCAACAAATCGCAGGTTAAAATCTTTCTTCGCATCCAGACCGGACTCTTCAACCAGCTTGCTGAAAATAATATCCGGCATATCACCACGAAATGGCATGGCAATCTCTTTACCTTTGAAATCAGCCAATGTTTTTAACGACTCATCACGCGAAACCATCCATAACACACCCCAGACGGATATGTTCAACAACCTGATATCGGCACCCCGGTTATAAAGGTTGGCTGCCACATTGCTCGGCGTGGCTATAAAATCAACGTCCCCTTTAAGCGCCAGAGCACGCATTTGATCCGGGTTTGTCCAGACTTTAAATTCAACCGCTTCAGCAACGTCACTCAATGCACCGGTGTTAACCATACGTATCATCGGATTGGAAACCGCAGCAAACGGCCCGGAAAGAGTCAGTTTATCCAGCTTTTTTTGAGCCTGCTGTGATTGTTCTTGTGCAAATGCGGGATTAAAGAAACAATAGCAAGCAACCAGACTCACTATGATGAATTTTTTTAACATGTTTATTCCTGGATTTGAGGTTTTTTATCGTGATTACCGCGTTAGTTTTATAAACATAGGTGACAAACCATCTGTACCCGTTATTAATGCCAATTTATTAATACTAAGCCGAGACATGAGTAACGAGCTGAATCCTGCCAACCAAATTATGTAATAAAACCATAAGACGAGTAATAAGAATTTTAAAAGAACAGCGCCTCAAATGCAAATAATTATCATTTCAGATAGGCTGTCCAAAACTTTTAATTTGATTTTTTGTAACTACTCAGCGTAATTTTAGAAAAGGACGCAGGTTATTGATTTTTCAGGACGCTGTAAATACGTCCATGTACGCTCTACTGCAACATCCATGTTGCAGATGCCTGAAAAATCAATAACCTGCATCCTTACCCGGGTAATACGCTGAGTAGTTACGATTTTTTAAGAATAAATCTCAGCATAAGCAACTTTAAAAAAGTTTCTCTATGTTGCCGCGACTCTGTGGTTCATTATTTTTCATGCCTTTGCATTTGACTCAGAATAATTTTATTGAGGTATAAAATCTAATACTTTTGCCGCAAAGAACGCTAAAAACGCAAATTTTATCTGTTTTTTTGCGCTCTTTGCGTCTTTTGCGGCTAAATCATTCACCAAGCATCTTAAATAACTTTCTTATAAGCTAAATGCAGAGGCATGTTAATTAGTGACTGCGATAACGCTTACACTTAATTTTGACTACTAACCAAAAAAAACTTTATATAGGAAAACTCTTATTCTCTAATAATCGGCTTTACTAAAATAATTAAGTCACGGAAATTATTAAAAAAAGCCAACTTATCCACAGTTTTTCCTGATAATCTCCACCATTACATACACAACATATAGTGCTTGACTTGACCGCCAACCACACCCTATAGTAGTAAACATAAAATAAATAACTACAATGCAACAAATACTAAGCCATTGCAGTCAATACCACAGCCGCTACCACAGGAAGGACTATGCTAACAAACACAGCAAATAAAAATACCACTCAACAGAGTAATACCCAGAACACCATTACTAACCGTGAACCCACCTCAGCACCAACCGCCACTGCACAAGGCCAGTTCCGCGTTATACGACGCAACGGTAAAGTTACCTCATTTGATGGTGCAAAAATTTCCATTGCCATGACCAAGGCGTTTCTTGCCGTTGAAGGCGGTAACGCGGCAGCAAGTAACCGCATTCACGAAATTGTCGAAAACCTGAGCAAACAGGTATGCCACGGTTTGACTCGCCGTATCCCCGATGGCGGTACTTTCCATATTGAAGACATTCAGGATCAGGTTGAACTTGCGCTTATGCGCGGCGGACACCAAAAGATATCTCGCGCCTATGTGATCTATCGTAACGAACACGCCAAAGCGCGCGCCCTGGAACTGGAACAACAAAAACAAAGCGATAGCCCATCTGCCAGCATCAACGTGACCCTGGATGACGGCAGCACTGCACCACTCGACAGCAAGCGTTTACATGCCATCGTAACGGCTGCCTGTGAAGACCTTGAAGGTGTTGACCCACAAACAATCCTGGACAACACTCAGCGCAATCTGTTTGATGGTGTCGCGCATAAAGATGTGGCACGCATGTTAGTGATGAGCGCACGCACCTTAATTGAAAAACAGCCGGATTACGGTTATGTTGCATCGCGTTTATTGCTCGACGATTTACGCACTGAAGCACTCAGTTTTGTTTACCATAAAACCTGCAATGCCACGCAGAAAGAAATGAAAACGCAGTATGCCGATTATTTCGATGTTTACATTAAACGCGCCATTGATCTGGAATTACTCGACCCACGCCTGGGCGAATACGATCTTGCCCTGCTCGGTAAAGAACTGGATGCTTCACGCGATTTGCAGTTCACTTACTTAGGCTTGCAAACACTGTATGACCGCTACTTCATCCATTCTGACGACACCCGCTTTGAACTCCCCCAGGCCTTTTTCATGCGCGTTGCCATGGGGCTGGCAATAAATGAAATCAACCGCGAGCAACGTGCTATCGAGTTCTACCGCCTGTTATCGTCTTTTGATTTCATGAGCTCAACTCCCACCTTGTTTAACTCCGGCACCTTGCGCCCGCAGCTATCAAGCTGTTATCTGAGTACCATCCCCGATAGTCTGGACGGTATTTTCAGTGCCATTAAAGACGATGCCATGCTCTCCAAATATGCCGGCGGCCTGGGTAATGACTGGACGCGAGTACGCGGCATGGGCGCACACATTAAAGGCACCAATGGCAAATCCCAGGGTGTCGTGCCATTCCTGAAAGTAGCTAACGACACCGCCGTCGCCGTTAACCAGGGTGGCAAACGCAAAGGTGCCATGTGTGCTTATCTGGAAACCTGGCACATTGATATCGAAGAATTTTTAGACCTGCGTAAAAACACCGGTGATGAGCGTCGCCGCACCCACGACATGAACACTGCCAACTGGATTCCAGACCTGTTCATGAAGCGTCTTGCCGAAGATAAAGAATGGACCTTGTTCAGCCCCAATGAAGTGCCAGATCTGCATGATTTATACGGTAAAAAATTTGAACAAGCCTATATCGCTTACGAAGCAAAAGCCGCCAACGGTGAAATGTCCATCGTTAAAACCGTCAAAGCCGCAACCCTGTGGCGCAAGATGATTAGCATTTTATTTGAAACCGGTCATCCCTGGGTTACCTTTAAAGACCCCTGCAACCTGCGTTACAGCAACCAGCATGTTGGCGTGGTACACAGCTCGAACCTGTGTACCGAGATCATGCTGCACACCAATGATCAGGAAATTGCTGTTTGTAATCTGGGCTCAATCAATCTGCCCGCTCATATTAATGACAACGGGCTGGACACCGAGAAGCTGGAACGCACCATCGACACTGCCATGCGCATGTTAGATAACGTCATCGACTACAACTTCTACAGCGTTCCGCAGGCGCGTGAATCCAACTTGCGCCATCGTCCGGTTGGCATGGGTATTATGGGCTTTCAGGACGCATTGTATAAACAACGCACGCCTTACGCTTCAGAAGAAGCCGTTGAGTTTGCCGACCGCAGCATGGAAGCGATCAGTTATTTTGCCATTAAAGCCTCAACCAACCTGGCTGAGGAGCGCGGTCGCTATTCCACTTTTGAAGGCTCGCTATGGAGCAAAGGTGTGTTGCCGATTGATTCTATCGACATCCTGGCCGAAGCCCGTGGTAATTATCTGGAGGTTGATCGCAGCCACACATTTAACTGGGACTCTTTACGTGAGCGCGTACAGACCGTCGGTATGCGCAATTCCAACACCATGGCCATCGCGCCCACCGCAACCATTTCCAACATTTGCGGGGTCAGTCAATCCATCGAACCGATTTATCAAAACCTGTTCGTCAAATCCAACCTGTCAGGGGAGTTCACCATCATTAATCCGTACATGGTTAAAGACCTGAAAGCCGAAGGCCTGTGGGATGAAGTCATGATCAATGACCTTAAATACTACGATGGCAGCCTGCAGCAAATTGGTCGCGTATCCGATCAAATTAAAGAGCTTTATGCCAGTGCCTTTGAAATCGATTCACGCTGGCTGATAGAAGCGGCATCTCGTCGCCAGAAATGGATCGACCAGGGACAGTCACTTAACCTGTATATGGCCGTGCCATCAGGCAAGGCGCTGGATAACCTGTACAAACTGGCGTGGGTTAGAGGACTAAAAACCACCTATTATTTACGCTCCATGGCCGCCACTTCGGTGGAGAAAACCAATGGCGAAGACCGCGAAACTGCACCAACAGAGAATGTGTCACCCAGAGCAATGCCCAAGGCATGCTCAATCCTTGACCCTGACTGCGATGCATGTCAATAACAATAATATAAATTGTTGCATAAGTATTTGCTACATATTTTTGTGACTGTCGGTGGCATGGACGCTACCGTCAAGCCTATAGGGATATATTTACGGCGCGTCACAAAAGTATGTGGCGAAAACTTATGCAACCATGAATAATAAGGAGCGAAAACATTATGTTACATTGGGACGACCCGCTGGCGGCGCCAGCCAAGGCAGAAGCCACATTAAAAGCCACAACATCCGTTATAACAGAAACCTTATCAACGCCTGCGCCCGCGGATAACGATCTGAATGACAGTATTGGTAACAGCGTACGCCACGATGGTGCAATACAGCCAACAACTGCAGCAGTTAAAGCAAAGTTTATCGACCAGCAAGAACCTGTTTTCAATCCGGTTGCTGCCAAACCCATCAACCCGGAAGACAAACGCGTTGTCAACGGCATGGCAGACATCAACCAGTTAGCCCCGTTCAAATACCCCTGGGCCTGGGAATACTTTCTAAACGCCAATAAAAATCACTGGACACCACTGGATATCAATATGACGCAGGATATCCACGACTACAATCACAAATTAACGCTGGAAGAAAAACACGTTTACGATAACGTGCTGTCCTACCTGACCACCTCCGACATCCTCGCCATGCGCAATATCGGCATTGCAGTGATGGAAAAAATGACCGCACCTGAATTACAGATTTATCAGGCACGTCAGGTTTACGAAGAAGCCATGCACACCTGGACCTACCAGCATTGCATCGAAACCCTGGGGCTGGATCAGGGTGAAATCTACAACCGTTACCGCGTAGTGCCAGAAATACACCACAAAATCAACATGTGTAACCGCAAACTCGAATCTGTTTTGCGTGCCGACATCGACCTGACAAACCGCGATGAACTGGAAAATTTTGTCATGGCCTACACCTTTTTTGCCGGTGTTTTTGAAGGCACCTGGTTCTACAATGGCTTCACCCCCATTTTTGCTTTACAACGTCGAGGCTTAATGAAAGGCACCGCTGAGCAATTTCAGTACATCATGCGCGATGAAGTGTTGCACGCTTCCTTCGGTATCCGTGTGTGCAATCAGATCATCGTGGAAGAAAACCTTAAACTCGACCCCAAAGCAATTCAAAACATGTGGGAAGAAGCCGAAGCCGCAGAAATAGCCTATGCCAAATACCTGTTACCCGACCCCATTCTAGGCTACAATGCAGAAGATCATGTCGGCCAATTCCGGTTTGTGGCAAACCGCCGCGCCAGAAAACTGAACCACATCGAGCCATTCCCCGGGGCAGAAAACACCTTGCCCTGGCTGGATGAACAGGCTAACCTGAAAAAAGAGAAAAACTTTTTTGAAACTCGGGTGACGGAATATCAAACAGGTGGTGCTTTAAGCTGGGATTAAAAACCTAGGAGCTTGTCCGAG
>CAZYCY010000113.1:3568-7326 GCA_964646145.1 uncultured Thiotrichaceae bacterium | reverse complement strand
ATAGAGAACAACATGGCGGCGAGTTCGGCGCCCCATACACTGCCGGAACCGTAGTCGGCTTTACCACCGATCACCGGGCCTCGAATGCTATTTTCGGCGAGATTATTATCCATCGGTAGTTGCGGGTTTTGCATAAACAAGGTTAAGCCACCCCAGTGGTTTAACAGACTTCGGTAAACCCTGACCTGCTGTTTTTTTGCACTGTCTTTTATGCCGATGAGTGACGTTTTTTTGCGACCTGCCTGAATGTTGCTCTGTAAAACGTCCTGAACAATCAGACTGGCCTCAATCTTCATGTCTTGCAGAGCTTGCATTAATGCTTGTTGATATCGCTCGACATTGCTCGACTGTTTTGTCATGGATAAATCGGGGTTCCAGTGTTCCAGTCGTAGTAGGTTCAACTGATTTTTTTAGGTTCAAGTGATAGAGAGAGCCAATGCGTTCTTTGAAGGTCTGTGCCCAGGCTTCCAATGTGTTGAATGAGCGACCGGCATTGAGAAAATCACGGCGTACATGCGCCCAGCAAAAGGCGAGTAGAATGATATCAGATAACCTCGCCAGCTTTTTATAGGCACTGTAACGATCACAGACTAGAATGGCTCGATCTCTTTGAAGTCCCGCAAAATGCGCGCCCGGCACAGCGGCTCCTCGGCTCGGATCGATGCAGTAGTACACAACTGACCGCGAACGGGTCAGCCAAAGATACCAGCGGCTGCCACTTTTGCCCAGTGTTTCGACAAACACTTCCCAGCGAGTTTCATCATTGTGAAATAGATTCTCACTCATCTGCTGGCTATAAAGTGCTTCAATGATCGGCTCGAAAAGCGGTGTAAGGTACTGTAAGCCCCCTGCTACTGTACCGACAGAAACGGCTAGCCCCTTGATCATTCATGTCCTGAATAAGGCGGTTGACCGGTTGTCCATAGTGAAATTTTTTTAACAGGATTTCTACCCAGAAGCTGACATCATAAGGGCTGCGGGGAATAAGTCTGTCCGGTGGGGGCGCGGTGATGATGGCCCGATTCCCATGACAGCAACAGGCTGGGTCAGGCTGATAGGCAGGGCGATGATAACGGCGAATGTAGGATTTTACAGTTACCTCGATCATCTCACTCACTTCATCCAGTGCCGGATTGACCTGATAGGGCAAACCACACTGCACACAGTGCTTATCATGTTCGCTCAGATCTATTTTGTCATTAACAATATGCAGGTCAGCGTTCTTTTTCACTGTGTTTGCCAAAAAGCCGATTCTGCAAATCCTTTATTTTAGCTTTTAGTTGTAAATTATCTTGCTCAAGTTGTGAGAGCTTATGCCTGGCCTGTGTGTGTAGAACTTGCCAATAGTTAATTTGCCCAATAAGTTTTATGTGTTCCTGTTTGGTTAAAACCACCGTCTCCTGTGCGAACAGAACTGAGTAACGCAGCTTTCATGAACTACTTTATACAGGAAACTCCCTTCTGTGTCCCGTACTTTTTTTAAGGGCTATGGGCTGACTGAATATTTACTTAATAACAGGCTTAAATCAACGAAAAAACCGCTGTTTTATGCGCTTTTACTTCACTGATATCCAGCCCTTCAAGCAACCAGCTTAACTCCCGGTTACTGATCTCAACTGCCCCCTGTTTATCGCCTTCTGGCCACCAGAAACGCTGGCGTTCCAGACGCCGATAAAACAACCAGAAGCCATTGTTGTACCAGTACAGTATTTTTTTGTCACGCAGACGATTACGGTATTAGGTTATAAAGCACAAAAAGATGACTCGATAGCGGATCTTTTTCCAGCACATCAGCAACCAGTACACTAAGACCATCAATTGATTTACGCATATCGGTGACACCACCAGCCAGAAAGACGTTGGTATGCTGGCCAATGTTTATCATGCCACTTGCTCTATCGATTGAATAACACGAGTCAATAAATCACCGTCAAAGCCGGTATCGATTTCAATACTGTGCCGACCATTGATCTTTAATGTCAGGCACTTTTGACTGTCTCGTTTTAACCTTACAGGGTAAAACTTAACCGTGCTTGCTTCGTCACGCACTTCAAGCTTTTTCAATCGGGTTCGCCAATAGCCAAAAGCAGCCAGACTGATAGCGTGTTGCTGGCAATATGCAGGCTGTGTTAAATCACTGGCTTGCCAGGCTTCCATATGCTGTTGCCAGTAATGGGCTTTGTCTTTGATGATAACAGGCTGCTCAAGAGTTAATGCATTGCTCGATGGCTTCATCGGTTTCTCCATTGTTGATTGAAGAGAAACCATGACAGGGTTTTATTAAAAGTGAAATATGGTTTTCGCCGGACGCTTACGTCATTGGGGCGTTGAAAACAGTCTTCACTGGTGCTTGGATGTTACCTTTAGAGAAGATGAAAGTCGTATTCGAGTAGGTCATGCCCCAGCCTGTATGAGTACTTTTAGGCATATTTGCTTAAATTTACTACAGAAAGAAATATCTAAGCTCAGCATTAAAAAGAAAAGACTTAAGTCGGCATGGAATGATAACTTCCGTTTAAAAGTGTTATTTGGACTATAACTTTAATGCGTTTGCCCTGATGCATATCAGCAGTTTTTTAAGCATAGCGCGTTCTTCTCGATGTCCATATGCGCTTGCGAATTCCTCTTCCAGAGACATAAGAAAGAGCGGGTGCAGTACCTTCATGATATTTGGCACGGAGGTATAATGCATACCCAAATCACCACGCATGCTATCATCGACAACAGCTTGGATCATCGAGCCAAAAATATCGGGATTGATTTCTCTCCAATCAAGCTTTGCTGCCTCAATCAATACCCGTTTTGCACGTTTACTAAAAGCCGGCACTTCCGTTTGTTCTGCAAATAACCCGCCATTCACATAGTGGCAGGAAGAAATCAAAATGGTCATTAAGTTTTACGAAATCACAATGTAGCGCTTCATCTACCTTGGTATCGAGCGCGGAAAACTCATTGCCGTCTGTAGCGATAATAAAGCGAGGTGTTTTATTCTTGGCTATTTTCTGTACTTTAAGAACATCGATAACATTCGCCGCTTGTCCTGGCGCAGCCACTTTATAGTGAAGTTTGCGCGACCAAAGCAATTCATTATCCGGATTAGGTTAAGCTTTGCGCAACTTAGTAAGCGTGGCAGGAGGCGGGTTAAATATTTCTATGAATTTGAATACAAAGTCATCACGGTCAAACGGCTCATTGACCAAGTCACTTAATTGCATTTCAATTTCTGATATATTCATTTTATTAGCTGCACATCCAGCACAGGTGTTAGCCTCATCAATTGATAGCCAACTTCTTATTATTGTCTCGATACTATCACAATATTTAAAGTTTGCTTCATCTCAAGTAATTGACTTCAATATATTAGATTTTCAACCGTTATAAGACCGGGCAACACCCAGAAAACTCACTAAATCCAGACACCAAAAATCTTTACCTTATTACAAGTAATGACGATCAATGACTATTTTGATTACTATCGATTACGAATCTTTACGATTGCACTGCACAGGAGAGAAATTTGAAGCAATAAAAAAGCCGCAACAAATGCGGCTTGATCAATTTAACCTGTTGTTTTAAAACAGGATTTTTGGTTCCCAGGGCCGGAATCGAACCGGCACGCCCGTTAAGGCGAGGGATTTTAAGTTCTCTGAATTCTTCTTTCGAGTGATTACTATTACTTACTTTTAGTTACTATCTCTTCTAAAAGTAATTACTAGTAATGACGATTAATTACTACTGCATACGACCAATATGCACAG
>CAZYCY010000113.1:0-3468 GCA_964646145.1 uncultured Thiotrichaceae bacterium | reverse complement strand
TGCACAGGCCTAAAATTTCATCATCCTTAAACTGTATGGTTTGTCAGTCAGTGACGACAATTTATCCAGGGTATCAGGAAACTGGCTAACCATCATAATTAGTGTTGCAGCTTGAGCATTTGGTCTAGCTCGTCCCTGTTCCCAGTTCTCCAGCGTGCGAGCTGAAACTCTAAGACGTCGAGCAAAAACAGTTCGTGACACATTTAATTTTTTACGAATGGCTTTAATCATGTCCGCATCAACATTTAGTGGGGGCAAATCTTCTATTTTATGCGTACGCAGAGTGATCTTATCTGTACGCTGCTGTTCCATAGAATCAACACCATCCATTAATTCATCAAATAATTTACGTTTCTTAGTCATCACTTATCTCTCCTAGCAGCAAGTTCCTTCTGAATTGCTTGTTTCAATTGCTTCTTCTCATCAGAGGTTAAATCGACAGCCTCATTTTTATCATAAAGGGTGAAAAACCAAATTTGGCAATCCTCCATTAAATGGTAATAAATTACTCTAAGACCACCTCTCTTACCTTTGCCGCGTCTCGAATCTTGCCATCGTACTTTTCTGAATCCGCCTGTACCTGGCATCAAATTACCCATATTGGGATTATCTAATAAGGCTATCGGTAACGCCCTGTAATCTTGATCGCTTAAATAATCAGGCAATACCTTTGTAAAAAGGGGCGTTTCAAAAAAGACTAATTTCATTTACTTAAATATACGCAAGTTGCGTACACTTTGCAAGTGATTTTTGTCATTACTAACGAAAATACTGTTAATAAAATTTTAAACAAACTCATAGTATAAAAATTGCGGATGCGCTACTCCTGATATTTCCATCCTTCACTTTCAGCAATCATGACTATTTTTGCACTTGCCCTAGCGTCAGACAAAGCCTCATGATGATCAAGAGGTATATCTAGTGCCTCGCACTACATTATTCAGTTTTTTCGGATTAATCCCCCATTGGCTTCTGGCAAGCCTCACCGTACACATAAATGGCACATCAGGCATCTGTATGTCATATTCTTCACAGCATTTGTTCAGTACGCCTTTGTCAAAAGGTGCATTGTGAGCTACTAAGTAGTCAGCCCCCGTTATTATCTCATCAAGAATTGGCCACAACTCGTCAAATGCCTGCTCGTTTTTAACATCATCCCATGTTAATCCATGAATATCAGTGAATAGAAACTGTTGGCTTGGTGGCTTTATCAGGAACACTTCCTCTGAGATGATTTGACTATCATCTACTGTTACCAATCCAACAGAGCATACACTTGCCCTGCTATTATTTGCAGTCTCAAAATCTATTGCAACAAATTTACTCATATTTTTCCTACTTACCTTTTTATGCAATTTGTGAATAGATCATCGTTTTTTACACGAGATATAAAATGAATGATACAAATGAGTTTAACCTATATGACCATAGGTATTTACGACTAAAAAGCGTACTAGAACTGATACCTGTCAGCCGGAGCACTTGGTATTTATGGATACATCATGGCATCGTACCACGACCCACTCACACATTTCTCCGCGTGTTTCTGCATGGAAAGTACAAGAAATTAAAGATTTATTGGACAATATGGGCAAGCCTGACTGGGCTAGTAATGTTACGCAAAAAATGAAATCTTCATAAACTGTTGAAACCTAGCCAGAGAACAATTTAAAAATAGTTCTCTGGCTTTTTTGTGCTTGTTCAGGAGTAATATTCTGAATACCTCTAAATGACTGAGCTTCAGGTTCGGTGTAACTTTACTATTGGGGTATGTTCAGACTCACTGCTCCATCAACCACCTATTTACTCTCCATCACGGCTGGATGATCAGTCGATTTCAAAGTTGTATATTCACGCTTTATAAAACTTGCTAAATCGATACCCCATATCAATCTGAATGCTTTCAATAATAAATACATGAACAGTATTGGTAAAATCAATGTCTTCATTACATACAAGATAAGCAAGTCTAGAAGACTCCCTATTTTATTGGTTCTTCGTAGAAGTGTGTATAAACACCGTATAATTTCATACTTGTCAAATAATAAAACAGGTGCGAATTATTATGGAACTAGAAGAGCATTACGGTCAAATTCTTGGTATTGAATCACCCTGGGATGTTTACAGTGTTGATCTTACGATAAAGGATCATCGAGTTGATCTGATCATAGAGTACACAGATGATGAAGGAGCCTGCCCCGAATGCGGGGCGATGTGTCGTCAACATGACCGCCGTAAAAATCGCACCTGGCGACACCTGGATACGATGCACAATCGACCTATCTGCACTGTGAGGTACCACGGATCCGCTGTGAACAACATGGGGTAAAGACGGTCATATACCCTGGGCAGGCAAGCACAGTCGTTTCACGTTATTGTTTGTTAACGCCGCAGCAAACCCGCTGATATTTGCCGCAGAGAGGTGGCCCCCATCAGTTGGACAGTAAACCAAGAATCATAAGTGTACTTCTGTTTTGTTGAATATTGATTTAAGCTGCCATCTTTAAACTTGGCAGATCCGCATAATACACCTCATCAGGCTTAGCCTTCAAGGTCTGGTGTTTTCTTTTTGTATTGTAAAACTCAAAGTATTTCCCCAGGCCATTCCTAGCCTCAGTCAGTGATTCATAAGCATGCAAATAAACCTCTTCATATTTTACGCTGCGCCACAATCGTTCAATAAAGACATTGTCGATCCAACGGCCTTTGCCATCCATTGAGATACGGATACCATGCTGTTTGAGCACGCCTGTAAACGCCTTAGGGGTCTTGTGGAAGAACCCCCAAATAGATGCGGATTTAGGGTGGTGTTTACACAAATATCAAGCTGACAATCTTCATCATCGTAAGCCTCTGTATTATCATGTTTTATTGGCTGTATTGCCTGTTGCTGATCGCTATTAAATAAAGAGGGTTGAATGGCACTCTCCAGCTCTTCTTTATAACGCTGAGCTAGCACTTTTAAACTTGATCGTTGTTGTTCATCACGAGCCACACCAATATGCTTGATGATCTTTTGTTTAACCTTTTGTCCCTCTCGAAAAGATTCAACCAGTTGCACGGCTTTATTATAGAAATGAGTTTTGCCTAGTTTGTTTTTGGTTCTTATAAACATGGGGTGAGTATAACAAGAAACAGGCAATAAAAGCAAATACTTTACATATTGAGGCACTACAAAACGAAGCCCAGATTGAAAATTCGTAACTTATTGATTTATATAGAA
Organism: uncultured Thiotrichaceae bacterium; assembly: GCA_964646145.1. Lineage (GTDB taxonomy): Bacteria > Pseudomonadota > Gammaproteobacteria > SZUA-229 > SZUA-229. The sequence goes on along the minus strand of CAZYCY010000113.1, from coordinate 245 downwards.
TTGATAAAATGACTATGTAGTGCTTTTGCGGAAGTCAAGAAGTTAATCTCCAAAACGACCAGCAATCAACCCACAGCAGTTCGCCAGAAGTCATTACTGTGTCAGTTAATGTAGAAGCCAGGTGTCCAGGCACTAAATAACCACCCGCTAAAAGCGGGTGGGTTAGAGAGACTGGCGACTGAAAGTCGGAATACAGGGCAAATAGCCCTGTTATTTCGGCTCACCATACTCTGTTTTGAAATTAT
>CAZYCY010000112.1:0-7409 GCA_964646145.1 uncultured Thiotrichaceae bacterium | reverse complement strand
ACCTGCGTCCTGACCATGGTACTGTGCTGAGTTAAATGCACAGGCATGAATAATTTTCGAGCATTATATGAACCTTTTCGTTTAGCTTCCTGACATTTGCCATGTCGGGAAGTTATCAATCAACGTTTTTTGTCAACACATCCTGCGCTATTATTATTGATTTATACGGGCATCCTGTTGTATTAAATTTGGTGCCGATGGCCGGAGTCGAACCGGCACAGCTTCCGCCACTACCCCCTCAAGATAGCGTGTCTACCAATTCCACCACATCGGCTGGGTGATTACTAATTGAGAATGGAGAATTAAAAATTAAGAGTGGCGCTTTACTGTCGGTTAATAAAACGGCCTTAAAAAGTGACCGCTTGGTAAGAAGCAAATACAAGCAAAAACCACCCTAATTTTCAATTAGTAATTAATTAGCAGGTGGTGGCACATCGCCAAATGCTCCATCTGGCACAACAAAACCTTCTGGTGCTGGCACATCTGCGTCACCTGGAACTTCCATTACTTCTTCTACAATAGGCTGATGAATCAATGCATCCAGTACACTATCCATCTGCACTTCTCGATGCGCTGCAAGATGAGCCAGCACCAGGCTATTAATAAAAAAGCCAGTGGCAAAAATTGCCGTGGTTTTGCTCAGGAAATTAGACGAACCACTCGCTCCAAAAACACTGCCTGCACCACCACCGCCACCGCCACCACCACCGCCAAAAGCAGCACCAGCAGTAGCGCCTGCACCTTTTTGCAATAACACCAGGGTTATTATCCCGAGCGATAAAAATACATGTAATACAAGAAGAATAACGTCCACTTAAAAAATCTCTCTTTTTATTAATTGAGAATTGAAAATCAGGGTGATTTTGGATTGTTTTTTATATTTATTAACCATGCCGCTTTTGTAGCCGTTTTATTAACTGCCCACGTAACGTAGTGCCAGGAGTCCTTCTCAATTAATTGAGACCTTTGCACAATACAGGCGTGAAAGAAAAACAGGCTAAAATTTTGCTGATTGAGACAGAAAACGCAGCGAATAACTGGTTATTGGCAAGTTCTCCAACGAAAAACAGTGAAATTTTAGACATTTTGTTCGTGAACGTATCGTGCAAAAATTTCCAGTTATTAATAATTATTCCGCTGCCTGACAAATTGCTAAAAAATCTTCCGCTTTCAATGATGCACCACCAATCAGACCGCCATCAATGTCTGGCTGACCTATTAAATCTTTTGCATTAGCAGGGTTCATGCTGCCACCGTAAAGAATACGCAGACCTTCTGCCACATCCGCGTTTAGCGCAGCTATCTTGCCACGAATGAACGCATGAACGTCCTGCGCCTGCTCTGGTGTGGCAACTTTACCAGTACCGATTGCCCACACCGGTTCATAAGCAATAACACCATCAGCCAACGCTGCAACACCTTCCAATGCAATGACTGCATCAATTTGTCGAGCGCATACTTCATTGGTTATTCCTGCTTCACGCTCTTCCAGACTTTCACCAATACAAAAAATGGGTTTTATACCATTGCGGCGAGCAGCAGCAAAACGCTTTGCTACTAATTCATCACTTTCACCATACAGGGCACGGCGTTCTGAATGCCCGACAATGGCATATTCACATCCAGTATCTTTCAGCATATCTGCAGAAATTTCACCGGTAAACGCGCCTTTGTCTTGGTCGCAAATATTTTGCGCACCAACTTTAATTCCGCTATCAGCAGCAGCGCCACAAACACGCGATAAATATATGGCAGGGGGGCATACCACCACCTCAGCTTTTGTTACTGACGCCATACCTTGTTTGATACCAGACATTAAATCTTTTACTGAATCACTGGAGCCATTCATTTTCCAGTTGCCAGCCACCATTACCTGACGCATTGTGTTCTCCGCTTATCTATGTGTTTGTATTATCCATGATACTCACCCATTAGGGATCTTACCTGGTAAATCGTTCCTTCGATTTATTCTATGTGTATTTTCAAGGCTGTGAAGGATACCTGTCAGAAGGCAATAAATCAATATTGATAAAGGCTATTTATGACAAGCTGCGATAGATTCTTCTTAATTTCAATGTAAAAACAAGGACTTAATAGATCAATCGAAGCATAATTAATATCAATATTTCCGTTCAAATAAAACCAAAACCTTGCTACTTGTCTTGCTAACTGCGTTTATCCTTAAAAAGCGGTTAGAAGTGCATTTAGGTAGCTTCTCAATAAGTCGGGGCAGTCCATCGTTTTGAGACTGTCGGTAGCATGAATGCTACCGTCAAGCCCCGCTTTGGTAAACATGGGGACGTATTTACGGCGTGTCCATCCTTTGGTCCGTAATCGCCACATCCATGTGGCACTACTCTCAAAATGATGGACTGCCCCGACTTATTGAGAAGTTACTGCATTTAGAATGTAAGCCATTGATGTGCGGTCAACTGTTTTCAGCCTTAACCGACTGCAAGGTTTCAACTGTGACATCTGAACCAATATCTTCCAACTGTGATTGACTGCCTGAAGGTTTAGTAAAGCGATCGTTCATGGTTTGAATAAACTCACTGCTGTCGGCAGTCACTTCTGCTAACACTCGTCTTGAACGCATCGACCAGCCAACGGGCATTGGTCTAAAAATACTGCGCAAAGGTTGTGTGTTTTTTAGAAAAGCCTGTTTAAGATTACCAGCAAGCGCTGAAGCCTCACGGTGTTTACCCGCCAGATTTTTATCAATGACGGCTTTGTTAACAATTTTTCTAGAAATAATTTTTGCAGCATACCGACGCACTGAAAAGTGCACCACAGAGAAAGCAAACAAGGTAAGCCCCAGTTTAATTGACGATATTAAAGCCGCATTAGTAAAATCGTAAGAAAACAGCACCCACACATCAAACCTTTGCGCCAACGCAAACATCACCATAACAAACAAAGCCACGGCAACCGCATCCAGCGTCAAAACCAGTTTTAACCATTTGCTCATTGCTTTTTTTACTGCTGGCACAACCTGGTTTTCGATGTCACTGGCGATGGTTTCCAATGCACCAACAATGCGGTACGAGCGCTCAACTTCTACCTGGTGGATACGCTCGAATATTGCCGCTTTATCTTGTTCGCTTTTGCTTTCAAAACGTTTGCATACAGCCTCATCTTCAATAGGTGCTGCAAGATCGGCATTATAGATAGTATAAAAACGCCCTGCCGTTAAGCCTTTAGCGGCCAACGCACGCTGCCATGCGGCCACCACAGACTCAGGATTGTCTTCCTGCGCTGCACTATCAATTTGATTCAGAATATATAAAAATTTTTCTGAATCACTACGGGTAATGGTATTAGCGACCAGGTGATCTAACGTATCGTGCATTGCACCCGGCTCTGGATGCCTGGCATCAAAAAACACCAGCACCAGATCCGATAAATCAACAATATGATCGGTTAACCGTAATATGGCATTACGTTGATCATCAGCATCAAATCCCGGTGAGTCAATGATGATTTTACCACTTATTTTATCCGAATTAGATGTTTTCATTTGCAAATAAGCGTCGATGCGCCGCCCTTCTCCACTGGCAACTTTGTCAATTTCATCACTCATCTGATAAAACGGAAAACGCGGATCAGCATTTAACGCTACGCCAGGCAACACTCGACTTTCTTTGTTATTGCTGTAGGTAACAACGGTAAACTTGTCATCAACTGCTTGATTACCGGTAAGTTGTAATTTTTCGCCCAGAAAACTATTTATAAACGAAGATTTGCCCGCAGAAAATGTGCCCAACACAGAAACCAACGGCCACCACGGAATACTTGTAGCATAGGATTCTGTATTTTTTAGTAGACCCATTTTATAAGCAACTGAGTCAAGTTTTTTAAATCGTGACACCACGTCTAGCAATAATGGATTCTCATTATTTAAATGTGTTTCCAATTTCGCTAAGCGTTCACGAATAGACTTATCGGGGCGATTTAACATCTTTAATTATTAGCCTTGTGTTACGGTCATCTCTAAAAATAGAAGCACGATTTATGAGTAGTGCCACACGGATGTGGCGTTTACGAAGCAAAGGATGGAGACGCATAAAACAGCAGTTTTTCACTCCTGGATAATCGTTAAATAGTTCGCCATTCTCCTCCTTTTTGGCTAAAAATGCACTATTTTCTGCATTCCCTAAATCACACTTCTATTTTTAGAGATGCCCTTATGGTTTTATCGGTGAAGCTGAGTTCGTGCCTGGTACAATCACTTCTCGCTTTAAACTGTGTTGCGCTTCACTTGCCTGATCCTCCACCAGATCAGCTTCAGGTGTGGCTTTCATATTAACATTAGGTATGACTTGAGATCGTGCAGGCGGTCTCGAAGCACCATGCTGCGGACCAGCTTGATGACTCGACCAATGATTTGGCCAAAAATGCGGCGGCCAATTTTGTGCTGACCATATAGGCGTAGCTCGATGTACAGGTGGTGGCACATTATCACCTCTGCTAAAAGGCATTACATCACTCATCATGCCAAACGGACCACTGGAAATGGTGCGATTCATGCCACGCATATCACGCTGCATGCCGTATACTGAGCGATTCATATTGTCCACACTGTGAGCCATACCCCGAATGTTCTTGCTCATTGGTGTCAGAGCATTCATCTGCCTGGACATTGAAGAAATCTCGATTGTCATGCTACCGATATCACCTGTCATCCCACCAACATTGTCAGTCATGTTATCAATGCTACCAGTCATTTTACTCAAATTATTTGACATCCTGGGCATTGCATCGGAAACGATGACTGCCATATGGGTAACGGATTGCGATAATACAGCAATATCGTGGGTTAAGCGATAAATCAGGAAAAAGCCATAACCGGCTAATAATATGAAAGCAAACATTGAAGGATAAGCTATCTTTTTCCATCGTTTGGCACTGCTATCAAAAGTATCGGCCAATCGCTCGAGCGGATCGGTCGGCTTGTCGCTGACATAAGATTTCTCCAGTATTTTTTTCTGTGCGCGTTGCTTTGCTTCATGCGCGCGAGATTTTAAATCCTCAATATTTTTTCTGGATTTTATAGCATTATTAGCCTTTTGTTTATCTACATTGCTTATTTTTTGCGCCGCAGCTTTCATGTCGGAATCTTTTGAGGCTGCGGCTTTCGCCGTTGCTGCGGTTGCCGCCTTATTCACTTTAACGATAGCAGAATCACTTTCTGTGGTTACGGCTTTGGTTACGGCTTTGGTTACGGCTTTGGTGCCGCCCTGGGTATCGACCTTCGCTTTGGTTGCGACGGTGTCTTTTTTAACGTCTTCTTTTGCCATTTTCTTTACATCGCCGCTGGCAGCACTCGTCTTTTTGGCTGTGCCTGTAGCGACACCTTTAGCCGCAACCCCTTTTGCTGGTTGCCTGGTCATATTTTTATTAGCTGACTTTTTATCAGCCGTCTCTTTATTATCAGTCATTTAAAAGTCACCTTTGGCGCCCCTATGCATAATATCTAAAATAATTGTTTTAACTTTTTCCGCTTCTTCTTTTAATGCGGAAGGCAGTGGCGTACCACCGTAAATCATGGCATCCATGTTCAATGAATACAACCAGAGTTTGCCTTGCTTATCCTCAACCAGACTGATCCGACAAGGTAAATATGCAGAAAATGCATCACTATAGTCAAGCATCATAGCAGCGGTCATGGCATTACAAAACATGTAAATTTTAAAGAAACGTGACTTTTCACCAGTCACAGCTTCAACCTCTGCAGACAAAGGTAGCTCGCCGACATTTTTAATATTGTGTTCGTTAGCCACAAACCTCATGGCTTCTTCAACTTCTTCAATGCTTAAATCTTCATTGACAGGGACTTTCCAGACTGTCGCTTCTGCAGCATTGCCAGTCTCAAGAAGTTTAACCATCATTTCAGTGTAAACATCAAGCGCTCGATCATCAAAAGTACCAAATGTTTGCATCATTGGTGCAAATTTGACTGCACCGTAAAGCATTAGCACTATGACAGCAAAGCCAATCAGGGCAAACAAATTCCGTAACGCATAAAACATATAATAAACCCCCGTCACATTGTTGAGATAACCTTGAATAAATTGTCAGGAACAATTTATCAAATTAGCCTCGAAGGGCTGAGCATCATGGTTCATGCGAATCATCAATTATTTTTTGTAATTCAACCGCTTTTGCTTTATCCAGAGTGCGCAATAGATTGATCAAGCTTTCCGCTCGCCTTATCTGACCCTTTCTAACCAGTATAACAGCTGCTTCATAATACGCTGCCGCTGCCTGCGCTGTTTTCCCCTGATAAAAGTAGACATTACCTAGCTCACCAAAAATATCGTAATTATCTTCTGTATTATCAATAATATACTGATATTTTTTCTCTGATAATGCGAAATCACGCAGATAAAAAGACTTTCTGGCTTTGTTCCAACTTGCCCTTATGGCATCGTTCTGTTGAGAAGGATTTATTACTCTGCCACGCCTGTTCAGATCGAGTAACTGCTGTTCAACTTGTGCGGAAACAAATGTATCCCTGGTTTCGTTATTAATGCTAGCTTGTACAGTATTCACTGCACTTTTACTCTGAATATTAGTTGTAACCACTTCTGCAGACGATTCAAGCGCTGCTTGAACAATTTCTGCAGCCTCACGCTTCACATGCATAGTGTTATCGTACTGCTTGTAATCGTGGCTACTGCTTACCTGCTGTTGCTCTATGCTGCCACCTTCTTCTCTGTTTTCGCTTTTTATTTCTATGACCGCAGGTTCAGCACCTCTATTTCCAGCTGCAGACACTGTAAAATTATTATTTTCAATGCTTTCCTCGGCAATTTTCTCGACGGGCTGTTTTTCAACTGATTGGGTTTGCATTTCACTATCAATAGAGCCGCTCACTGCTAACACGTCATTATCCGAGGGCAACTCATAAACCGTTAATGACTCTATTTCTGACAACCGTGCTTCAGATGGTTCCACTTCTGGCGCTTTCGCTTCTGATGACTCAACCCCTGTCAAGCCCTGCTGACTCGCTATCTCCTGTCTGGAGCTACTTGCAATATCAACTTCACTGACTTCCTCAGGCTCATTAAACAAGTAGCTCATTGCTTTTCCAGCCGGTGTATCTTCACCCGCAAGGTTACCCCAGAACATGTACCCGTAGATAACAGCCACGACTAGCAAAATAAGAACAGTATGACTTAATAACCAGCGAATAATCGTAACTACTCAGCGTATTATCCGGGTAAGGACGCAGGTTATTGATTTTTCAGGCATCTGCAACATGGATGTTGCAGTAGAGCGTACATGGACGTATTTACAGCGTCCTGAAAAATCAATAACTTGCGTCCTTTTCTAAAATTACGCTGAGTAGTTACGAATAATCTTCATATATACCTCTTAAACGCCTCTGCAGAGACCTAGTGTAGTGT
>CAZYCY010000111.1:0-7439 GCA_964646145.1 uncultured Thiotrichaceae bacterium | reverse complement strand
ACCATTGGGGTCGTGGTGGCGGTGGCGGTCCTGGCGGTGGTTGGGGCGGTCCTGGCGGTGGTTGGGGCGGTCCTGGCGGTGGTTGGGGCGGTCCTGGTCCTGGCGGCGCTCCTGGTCCTGGTCCCGGTTGGGGCGCTCCTGGTCCTGGTCCCGGCTGGGGCGCTCCTGGTCCTGGTCCCGGCTGGGGAGCTCCTGGTTCTTTCGGCCCACCTCCTGGTCACGGCCCAGCTCCAGGCATGGCACCTCTTCCGGTACCACATCAATAGCCTGACTGCTTGTTCTAAGATAAATAAAAAGCCCTCAACAGAGGGCTTTTTATTGCGTCTTATATACTCTCCGTACTCAAGAATGCCCCATCTATTGAATCACGCTCGGGTTAATATCGGGCTAACTCGAAAAAAATTGCTTTTATTATCGTTGGTTATTTTGTGTATAAGGCTTGCTATAACATACTGGAAAATAACGCTTTTAAAATGGTGGGCCTGGAAGAGCTTGAGCCTTCGACCTGCCGATTATGAGACCCGGCTAGCGAGTTGTCAAACTCACTAAAACCGCGCTGTGTAGGTGTTTATCAGGTGTGCCTATGCCAGTTTTCTTACCACTACTATGTTAAACACTAATCAATTGGTGACGGTATTAAGGACTCAGGATCAAATAACTTACGAAACTTAACTTGCCTTTTTGCTCCAGCTTGAATGATCTCAAATCGTTGCGTAGCGCAACTATGCGCCTTTTGAGATCATCCAATCTGAAACAAAAATTCGGCGTTAAGTTCCGCATCTTATTTAATCCTGAGTCCTAAGTTATTTATTTTAATGGCTGCAAGTAAATTCCAAATAATTACCAGTCATTTTGAAGCGGATCCCTTACAATTTATTCGGCAGGTTTGAAACTGTTATTAGGGAGTAATCAGTATATCTAGTAACACGTCACAATGTTTTTATTATGAGCATTTATTACTCAAGTTTCGGAGTTCATTTTCAGCTAAAAAAACCTGTAACTTGTTGATTTAATAATTATTAAGTCTTGGTTAAAGGCAAAAAGTCATTTGTTTGACTTTTAAAATAACTTATTAAAACAGTTACTTACCGGTACTAAACAACACTAGATCATAGTCATAAAATCAACGAGTTAGCTCGATATAGCATCAAAGCAAGTTTTATACTTTAGGTCTATATAACACCACATAACCCCTAAATATCAATTACTTACAGAAAATAATGAACCCCGAAACTTGAGTTATTATTGCGTTATAAAATTAATTTCTTTTACCCGTATTCTGTATTGAAAAAACAGTCTTCCTTATTTCAGTGGATGATGTTCTTGGATTGTATTGAACTTGAACAATTTGTTTACCTTGTTCTTTCAAATAATCTTCGACACCTTTATTATGGGGCTTCTTCCCCCAATCTTCACCAATAACAAAAATATCTGCTTTTACTTTTTTGCACACAGTTAAGTAGTCAAGTTCGTGATATGGGATAACAATATCGACACAACGTAAGGCTTTAAGCATTTCAATACGTTGATCAAGAGGAATAACGGGAATCTTCGGTTTATACAACAAAACCACTTCATCAGAAGCAACACCAACGGCAACTGTATCGCCTAGTGAGGCACAGTATTCCAGTAAGGCAAGATGCCCCACATGTAACAAATCAAAAGTTCCAACCGTATACACAACCATTATATTATTTGATTCCTAATATCCAAAGTAATTTCCATTAATCTCATTGTTGTTTAGATGAGTTTCCAGCCATAGATGGCCGTTATCCCAAGTGTATAGATAGCAAGGATATAAACACTGGCGGGGTTTCCAGATAGTTTTGGTGTTTTGATTTGTGACACATTCAAAGCAGCAAGACCAAGACCACTAGCGTACAGTATAACAGTAAAAACGGCCCCGCTAAAAACACCTTCCAATAAAAAAATAGAAACGAGTATTATGTTATTGTTGTCGAGAGCCAGGCCGGTGTATTTCGTTCCTCCCGCAAGGCCAAAGGTACTAAAATAACTTAACCGTATGGCGCTGGCAGCAAGCATTAAAAAAGCGCCAACTAAAAATACAGGCTCAAATTGTCCATAGCTCAACAGAAGAATAGACGGCGCAACACCATAACTAACAATATCGATTAAAACATCAAGTTGCCCACCAAAAGCTCGGTCATTACCGGTCCGCCCTTTCATTCTTCTTGCGATAAGACCGTCCGCCCAGTCAAAGGCAACCGCCCAGATCATACCAATCATTGCCGCAGAATAAACGCCCAAAATACTGTAGTAAATAGCTAAAAGGCTACAGGCCAATCCTGCAAGTGAGCACAAATTTGGCAGGTCTTTTACAAAAGAAAGTATAGTCGGCTGTGGTGCCCGAGGTTCAACAGTGTCTGTGGTCATGGTAACCCTGGTAAAAAATATAATAGTATGATGGATTAGTTGGCATAGCTAAATACCTACTATTTCTGCTTATATACGCATTAAAATAGCATCTAAGCGGTGTCGTGACTTGGGAAGTTTTGAATTAAAGTCATCATCAGGGTGATGATAGCCAATAGCTAAAGCGACATCGCATTGATAGCCATCAAGCTCCTTTTTAAATTCCTCGTTCACTAAATTAATATCAATACCTTCCATAGGTGTTGAATCTATTTTGAGACGCGCTAAGGTGTGTAGAGTATTTCCAAGAGCAAGATAGGTCTGTGCTTTTGTCCAGCTGCTTGTGTTTCCAGTTTGATCGGTATTTTGCTCGGCAAACATAAAGACAGCAAAGGCACTCTCTCGGTCTTCATGTTTGACTCGTTTGTCTTCAATGCCTTTATCCACCACTTTGGCATAGTCATCACGGCTGTAACGTGGGTTGTAAGCAAAGAGAATAATTTGTGAGCTGTCAAAAACATGAGGCTGATTATACTGATGTTTCTGAGCAAACGTTTTACTCATGCGCTTTCTTGCTGCTTCACTTTCAATGACCACAAACTTCCATGGTTGAGAATTAATGGATGATGCAGAAAGGCGCATCGCCTCAAAGAGTACGTCAAGATCCTCTTCAGGGATTTTTTTGTCGGCATCATATTTTTTGGTGGAATGCCGCCAAAGAAGGGTTTCGATAATTGGGTGAGCCATGGGTGTTCCTGGAAGTTAATTTAAGTTTGTTTATTTGTAGCTACTCAGCGTAATTTGAGAAAAATATGCAGGTCATTGGTTTTTTATGTCGCTGTAAATACGCCCATGTACGCTCTACCATAGCATCCATGTTGCAAAGAACTGAAAAGTTAATGACCTGCATCATTATTAAATTAATGCGCTGAGTAGTTACAAAAATTATTTGATTTTTCGTGTTCTTTGCGGAAAAATTTTGTTGTTTTGAACGTAACAGCGACTAATCCGCGAACAACGAAAAAGACGCGAGAAGTCAACATCCTGCAACTTTTTTCCAAATTACGCTAAGTAGTTACATTTATTTTTCGTATACAAAGAGGCTATAATCTTGAGTCCTGTGTGAGCATAGATCATGTTCCGCCAAGGAGCTATGCTATTTATCGACGCCTCGAATCACGGTAGTCATGATTTTCCAGTTCAACATCAGCCTGAACCTGCTCGCGACTTCGTTCATAAACAACTTCACGACCCATAACAGAACCTGCATAAGCCAAGCCATTAGCTGTCGGCAATAGTTCACACTTAACACTGTGAATGCCTTCGCCTAGCATAACTTCAATCTTGTCCGCACGCTTACTAAAAACACCCACTTCCATGATCTTGTCTGTTTCAGTAATTCGTACTTGTATTTTTTCTGTGTTCATTGAACTACCTCTTAAAGTTATAAACAACAATGGGTAGATTATTTGTAACTACTCAGCGTAATTTTGGAAAAGGACGCAGGTTATTGATTTTTAAGGACGCTGTAAATACGTCCATGTACGCTCTACTGCAACATCCATGTTGCAGATGCCTGAAAAATCAATAACCTACATCCTTACCTGGATAATACGCTGAGTAGTTACGATTATTTAAACGCCATCATTCATAAGTATTTGGATCTGAGTTACCTCTTTAACCCAAATCCCTACATAGAAACACGAATCCTGTACCAGCTCTTGATTATTCGCCACGTCCGTGTGGCTCACCCCTTCGAGGCTGCGTTCAAATCGCTCCAGGCGATTTAGTCCACAAAAAAAGAAAACAATATCTTGCACATTCTTCATATTTCTATGTAGGGATTTGGGTTTAATATTAATAAACCTTCAAACAGTTATTAATATCCCGGCTTTTACGAATCAATCGATTGCCTTTAAGGCTGCTGGAGAAATCATTAGAAGACTTTGCCAGTCGATCGTATAAAACGACATTCACCGTCGCGGCCAAGTTCATACAACCAACTGTCGGTACGTAAACAACCGCATCTGCCCTGTCGATAATGTTCTGACCGATGGTACCGTCTTCCGGGCCGAAAATATATAAAGCATCGTGCGGGTGCCGGTACTCCGGTAAGGCAATCGCATTTTCAGCAAATTCAACACATATGATGTTTAAATGTTCAGGCGCATCTTCAATCAGATGATCAACGCCTTTAACAACAATGTCTTTGCTTACCTTGCGACTCATATCAACCGTGCACGGATTAAGCCTGGCCGCACGTGGGTAACGTGTGCCGGTATAAAAAACGCTATCGACGCGATAGTTACCCGCAGCACGTAACACAGAGGCTACATTCTCCGGGCTTTTTGGATTAAGCAGTCCGATATTGATTTTTTCAGGATTCATATATTTTTTATATGCCTTAAAAGGGACGCCGAGAATTCCACTATTACTCAAACTCCTGCCGACTGTCTTGCATAATAATATCCAACGCCTTCTGCCCTTGCTTCGGATTAGCTAAATCTTTTTCTTCTATCATCTCACAGCCATCCGTTGCCATTTCATCGAGCGTCGAAGGGTAAAATCTACAATCATCAGGCCGATCGAAATAAATGTCACAGGTATATTTGTTTTGCTTAGGCGCTTTCCTTAACCACGGACATAGTTCTATCCGTTTACCCGTGTCTGAATCCATCCAGATGTTGCCGTCTTTAACGTATTTATATATTTCAGACCTGTAGTTATCCCAATAGTCAATTTGACGGGCAGATGTAGTTAGACAGCCGTTGCTGTATTTGATGCAACATTTGCCGCACTGGTTACATTCTTTCACGTTATTGTTTTACACGCTAGATGGTCTTAAATTAAAAGAATAATTATGTGAGAGCTTTGCACGATGTAGATTTTTCGTCATGGCAAGGCAAAAATGCACGAAAAAGCGCAGTTTACACGTAGTTTACCGCTACGCGGTCCCGCATTTTGAGACCATTTTTAACGCCGCCATGGCGGAAAAGATGCTTCGTGCAAAGCTCTCTATGTGTAACATAAAGCCACCACTATACCCCTGCTGCTTCACGCATACGCTCCTGGCGCTCCTGCTCTTCGGCAAATGCCGCTTTAATTTCCTGCATCACCACATCCACGTCAGCAGCTTGTGTGCTTTCCTCGAAGTGCCCTGTTAGTTCGACCTCTGGATGCAATTCGCCGTCTTCAAAAAGTGCCCAGATTTCTTTGGCGTATTTACTGTTGAGCAATTCTGGCGCGTACTGACCGTAGTAGGTCGTCATATTGTTGACGTCTCGTTCCAGCATTGCCTTCGCGTTGTTATTGCCCGTCGCATCCACCGCCTGGGGCAGGTCGATGATTACCGGGCCATAATCATCGACCAGCACATTAAATTCTGACAGATCGCCGTGCACGATACCAGCGCAAAGCATGCGCATCACGTATTTCATAACAACGGCGTGGTCCTCCAGCGCCAGCTCGGTGGTCATGGAGACATCGTTCAGGCGCGGCGCCACATGGCCTTCGTCGTTGGTGATTAGTTCCATCAGCAAGACACCATCAAAACAACCGTAGGGTTTTGGCACACGTACGCCAGCATTGGCCAGACGGTAGAGCGCATCGACTTCAGCATTTTGCCAGGCTTCTTCCTGCTGATTACGGCCATACCTGGAGCCTTTCTCCATGGCGCGGGCGCGGCGACTATTGCGGCCCTTGCGACCTTCCTGATATTCAACGGCTTTTTTGAAGCTGCGTTTATTGACTTCTTTGTATACTTTGGCGCAGCGGATCTCGGCCCCGCAGCGCACCACATAAACCGTGGCTTCTTTGCCGCTCATTAATTGGCTGATGACTTCATCCACCAGGCCATCTTCAATCAGTGGCTGGATGCGTTTAGGAAATTTCATAGCGCATTTTACACCTTAGTTCATGTCTATTTCTAGGGTTCAATCCAATAGTTACAAATAGCTTCCAGCCCTTACCCGTTATCTGATATTCAAGAAGATAATTTATCCAGACAAAAAACATTGATCTGAATTAATATGGGTTCCATTACTGATGCAATAAATGATGGATAGGTGTAATATCTTTGGGTTAAGTAATGTGATGGTCTTTCGTATTAAAATATCGCTTCGACTGTGGAGACAGAACATATGAGCAATGGAATAGACAATTCAGCCTCAAGCCAAGCTGAAGATAAATTGGCCCTGGTTCAGAATGCTGATTTGGTAGACTCAGAATCAGAACAACACAAAAAACTCAGAGACAAAGCCTATCGTAAGTTTGAGAAAGAGGAAGAGCTCAAGCCTTTTCAGGCTGAACTAATCAAGATGCAACAGCATCTGGAGCAAACCAAAAAACGCATGATTATCCTGTTTGAAGGCCGAGATGCTGCAGGTAAAGGCGGGACTATCCGTCGTGTTACACGTTATATGAATGAGAAGCACTATCGTGTTGTTGCTTTAGGTAAACCGACTGAAAATGAAAAAACCGAATGGTTCTTCCAAAAATATGTGTGCCGTTTTCCACGGGGTGGGGAAGTGGTTTTATTTGACCGTAGTTGGTATAACCGAGCGATGGTTGAGCGGGTATTTGATTTTTGTAGTGATGAAGACTATAAAAACTTCATTCGTGGTGTTTCCGGTTTTGAGAAAGATCTGATTCGACAAGGCACTATCCTCGTTAAACTTTACTTCAGTGTCACCAGGGAAGAGCAGGCGCGCAGGTTTGACCGCCGGAAAACAGACATTCTCAGACAATGGAAGCTGAGTGAAGTTGATGTTCAGGCGCAAGAGCGTTGGGACGACTTCACCAATGTTAAATACCAGATGTTGAGAAAAACGCATACAACCCATTCGCCCTGGAAAATCGTTCGTTCCAATGATAAACACCTGGCCAGGCTGAATGCCATCAAAGTGATATTGAATTCAGTGCCTTATGAAAGAGATAATCTAGATCTGGATTTTGTTCCTGATTCTAAAGTCGTTATTTCAGGCGCAAGGGAACTGGAAATGATGGAAGCACAACGTTTAAGCAGTGGAAAATTTAAAGCTTGAGAAAATTAAACTAAGGGTATCTCT
>CAZYCY010000110.1:0-7442 GCA_964646145.1 uncultured Thiotrichaceae bacterium | reverse complement strand
TAGTGTAGTGTATTGAATAGATTGCAGCCAGATTAGACGGCACCGTGAAATGATGAGTTATTTCCAAGCGATGCAGTGAATCACTATTGGCAGAAGTCTGAATGTATTGACCACTACAAATATCACGGGTATTTTATTCACCTGTAAAGAGGCTCATTCAGTATCTGCTCAGAGTGTTTTTTTGTCAGCTATATTTCCCCAAGATCTACTCTGTGGTGTAAGCTGTACTTAAATTTTAGGGCAGTTAGTGAATATGAGCAATTTTTTCTCCCATGACATGGACAAACTGTAATCCAGTGTACACATTTTTTATTCGTTTATTGTTGACCACCATTGCTGTCTTATTGACCAGTAATGCTCATGCAGTTCAGCCTCAGGTGAATCAAGCCCGAGAGGATCAAGGTATTGTCGAACATGATCTTAGCGTTCGCCTCAACCCTCAGCGACAAAGCCTTTATGTTGAAGACATAATCACACTGCCTGCCAAGGCACCACGAGAAATTATTTTTTCACTGCATGCAAACCTGCAACCAAAAACGACTACCGATAAGGTCAAAATAATTCCCTTAAAAGTGGTCGGCAATCCACTTTACAGGCTGTTTAAGCTACGCCTGCCAGAACAACTAAACAGCTTCACCTTGCAGTATGAAGGACGCATCAATCACCCACTTAAAACCTACGGTAAGGAGCGGGCAAGCGGCTCCAGAAGCACACCCGGACTCATATCAGAAGAAGGGGTTTTTCTGGCCGCCAGCAGCCACTGGTTTGCACGCTTCAACAAATACCCCTACTTACGTTTTGACTTGCGTGTTGAACTGCCTCCTGGCTGGAAATCGGTTAGTCAAGGCACGCGTATTCAACGTGAGGACATAAAAGATGCCTTCGTCGATCATTGGCACAGCACCACACCACAGGAAGAAATTTACCTGATTGCGGCACAGTTTACTGAATATAATCAACAATCAGGAGAGCTACTCGCTCAGGTATTTTTGCGCCAACCTGATGAAAATCTGGCGCAAAAATACCTCGATGCCACGGTTAATTTCATCCCGATGTATGAACAATTACTTGGTCCTTACCCCTATTCAAAGTTTGCTCTGGTGGAAAATTTCTGGGAAACCGGTTATGGCATGCCCTCCTTTACTTTACTGGGCCCCAGAGTTATTCGTTTTCCCTTTATTTTATATACCTCTTTTCCACATGAAATTTTGCATAACTGGTGGGGTAATGGCGTATTTGTTGATTTTTCCTCTGGTAACTGGAGTGAAGGTTTAACAACCTACCTGGCCGATCACCTGATCCAGCAACAACGAGGCAAAGCGGTAGACTTCCGTTTACAAAGCTTGCAAAAATATCGGGACTTTGCAACAAAGGGTCGTGACTTCCCTTTAAACCAGTTTCGCGGTCGACACAGCAGTGCTACAGCAGCTGTTGGCTACGGTAAGAGTATGATGTTATTTCATATGCTAAGGCAAAAATTGGGCGATGAGTTATTTATCCAGTCGTTACAGGCGTTTTATTACGAACATAAATTTCAAAAAGCATCATTTGATGATTTAAGAAAAACCTTCGAAAAAACCACGAATTTAAAACTCGACGATTTTTTTCAGCAATGGCTGGTAAGAACCGGCGCACCCGAGCTAAAGCTTGGGCAAAGCAAAGTAATAAAACGAGATGGTAAATATCATCTCAGTTTTACCTTAAAACAGGTGCAGAAAAAAGATGCCTATCGTTTAAAGGTTCCGGTTGCAATAACACTGCAAGGTGAGAAAAAAGCACAACAAAGTTTCGTCAATATGTCTCAGAAAAATCAGCTATTTGAAATGCGCTTTAGCTCTCGCCCACTGCGACTGGACATTGATCCTGAGTTTGATCTGTTTCGCAAACTGGCTATCACAGAAACCCCGCCAGCATTTACTCAGGTGTTTGGTACTCGTAAGCTGCTGGTTGTGCTACCTAATTCATCTTCACCTGCACTAAAAACAGGCTGGCAGTCCTTTGCTCAAAATTTAACAAGAATGGGACCCGAAACAGTAATCATAAAGTGGGATAATGAGCTGGATTCATTACCAGACAATCAGGCTGTTATTATCCTTGGCTGGGAAAACCGTTTTGCAGATGAACTAAATTCGGCACTATCTGGCTATAAAGCAGTGCTAAAACCTGGGTACTTTACAATTGAGCAAAGCCACATAAGCCTCAACAAGCATTCAATTGCTATAACCACCCACAGTCAAAACAGTGGTTTACTGCCCCGCGCTTTTATTGCCACCCACCTGGTCAAAGCCCTACCGAACCTGGCTCGAAAATTACCACATTATGGTAAATACAGTTATCTGATTTTCTCAGGAGAAGAGTCTCAAATAGAGAAAAAAGGTCGCTGGACAGTCGCGCAGTCACCAATGAGCGCACTATTCGCCAACGATGCTGAACGTAGCATGTTAGCAAGGCGCCCACCCCTTACTGAAGTCCAATCTCTCATTCAGGTAGGAAAATAAGGAAAAACATGATTTTTTTGCGGGCAAAGTTTTTTAATAAGATAGAATGCAGGTTGAAACCTCAACATATTAACGAGTCGGATGAAAAGGATACAACTTATTGAAGACTGCCATGCTGTAAACAAGCTAACATGGACGTATTTATAGCGTGTCTTTAACAAGTGCTATGTTTTTCATCCGATTCAGTAATGTTAATCGTTGCATAAGTATTTACGGTGTGTGCTTTTTAAACTGTCGACAGCATGGATGCTGCCGTCAAGCCCCGCTTTGGTAAACATGGGGATATATTTACCGCGTGTTTCAAAAGTACACACTGCAAATACTTATGCAACGCTTTATATCAAAACAAGAAGTTTTTCAACCATGTTAAAAACATTAAAAACGCCATTTAAAAGCTTGTTGGTTTTACTAACAATAAGCACTATATTATCTGCCTGTATCCCTCAGACAGTTCAGCAAGACAACAAAATGAGCAATCTTTATCAGCACAGATGGATACTGACCAGCAACCCTGATGTTGATCAGGATATTCATTCGATCGCCAAATATCTGGCAAACTTCGATGTGGTATTTTTTGGCGAGTTACATACCCACCCTGGCGCACATCTTGCTCAAATGCTACTGCTAGAAGCCATGGTTGAACTTAACCCTGAAATAACACTCAGCATGGAACAGTTTGAGCGCGATACGCAGTCCTATCTGGACGATTATCTGGCAGGAAAAATCGGTGAGCGGCATCTGATTAAAAAAACCAGAGCCTGGGACAATTATGAAACATCATATCGTCCATTGGTCGAGTTCGCAAAACACAATCAACTGCCTGTCATTGCCGCCAATGCACCTAAAGATATTGTGATCTGTGTTGGACGGTTCGGGCTTGATTTCCTGGACAAAATATCGTCACAAAACCGTAAACATATCGCTCAGGAAATCGATGTTTCTGCTGGAGCCTACCGTGATAAATTTTTCTCTTTTCTGGCTAAAAACCCATCTCACGGCGGCGGTCATAAGAAGTCAAATGGTAAGGAAACGACTGAAATGAGCGCCATGATGCAAAAAATGTCGGAGCGCAGTTTCGCCGCTCAGGTTGTGCGTGACGACACCATGGCTGAATCCATCGCCCGGCATCTTCACAACAACCCACAACGACAGGTACTGCATCTCAATGGTGTATTTCACTCCAGTCAATTTTTGGGCGCGGTTGAACGGCTCAAAAATAGAATGCCAGAACTAAAAATTGCGGTAATCGAAACCGTTCCACTAACAGTCAACAATAAAAACTGGCGTAGCGATAAACTCAAACATGGCAATATATTATTACTGGTGAAGAGACTACCCGTTGCCTTTGTTAACACAGATAATAAGCGGGAATGGTCTAAAGCCATTCTTGAAAAACGCAGGGCTGGTAGAGAAAATTGTGCTGCACTAAAACAAACTCAAGACTAAATCATTCACCAGTAACTTCTCAATAAGTCGGGGCAACATCAATGCTAGTAAGTTAGCTATAAAATTTGGGAATATCGTCATTCCGGCAGTCTTTTAGCCGGAATCTAGTATTTAAGAACATAGATTCCGGCTAAAAGACTGCCGGAATGACGTTGCATTAGCTTAACTTAGTCTCAAAATGCGACACTGCCCCGACTTATTGAGAAGTTACATTCACCAAGCGTAACTAACTGTTTTATGAGGTATTCTTGAGTGCGAAAAGTATAAATTCAGAGACAGGTAAAATTAAAACAACAAACATGGCTGAATTTATTCCCGGACAACGCTGCATTAGTGATGCCGAACTACAAATGGGTTTGGGTACCATTCTCGCTGTAGAACAACGTACCTTAACCGTATTATTCATGGCAACTGGCGAAACCCGCACTTATGCCAAACAAAGTGCCCCGCTTACACGTATTTTATTTTCCATTGGCGATCATATTAGTAACCATGAAAGCTTGAAGATAACAGTCCAGAACATCACAGAAAATCACGGTCTGATTAGCTATCTGGGTGCCGACAGTGACGGCAATCAACACAAAATCGATGAAGCTGAACTGGATAATTTTATTCAATTAAACCGCCCTGCTGAACGCTTGTTTAATGGTCAGATAGACAAAGACAACTGGTTTGAACTGCGCTATCAAACGCTTTATCACAAAAACCGCCTGGCAAAATCCGATTTATATGGTTTGACTGGTAGCCGCACCAGCTTAATACCACATCAATTATATATTGCCCACGAAGTCGCTAATCGTTACGCACCGCGTGTACTGCTGGCGGATGAAGTTGGTCTGGGTAAAACCATTGAAGCCGGTTTGATTTTGCATCATCAAATTTTAACTGAACGTGCAAAGCGCATTTTAATTGTTGTGCCAGAAACACTCATCCACCAATGGCTGGTGGAGATGTTACGCCGTTTTAACCTTCACTTTAAAATTTTTGAGCAAAACCGTTGCCATGAGCTGTTCACCGAAAACAACTATGAGAATATTTTTTTTGCTGAACAGTTTATTTTATGCAGTATTGATTTTTTAGTCAGCAACGCCAGCGTTTTTGAACAATGCGTTTTGGGCGAATGGGATCTAATGGTGGTGGATGAAGCGCACCATTTACAATGGTCAGCCGAAAAACCCAGCATAGAATACATGGTTATCGAACAGCTGAGTTACCATACTAAAGGCGTACTGCTGCTCACAGCAACTCCTGAACAGTTAGGTAAGGAAAGCCACTTTGCCCGGCTACGCTTACTGGACCCCAATCGTTTCCCTGATTTTCAGCAGTTTGTAGAAGAAGAAGAAAACTACCAGCCCTACGCACAAGTGATTGAGGACTTATTAAACAATAAATCGCTTACTGATGATGACATCAACCTGGTCAAAACAACCATTGCCGAAGGTGATAATTCAGCCTTGCTGAACCGCATCATTGAATCATCGCTTGAAAACAGTCATCAGGATGAGAAAATCACCAGGCAAGCGCGCACCGAACTGGTTGAGCACTTACTGGATCGACACGGCACCGGACGTGTTTTATTCAGAAACACACGTGCAGCGGTAAAAGGATTTCCCGATAGAAAGCTTTATGCTTATCCGTTAGAAAAGCCCGGACGGTATCAATTTCAGTCATCAGAGCATAACGAAGCCGATGAGTTATCCTGTGAAACATTACAGCCTGAGATTGCTTACCAGCGGCAGAAACATGAAAAACACTGGACACAAATTGATCCGCGCATTATCTGGTTAAGTAAAAAATGTGGCGAATTATATCCACAAAAGATTTTGGTAATTGCCGCAAATGCAAACACGGCAATAGAAATAACGCAATATTTTAAAACCCAAACCGGCTTACATGCCACCTCTTTTCATCAAGGACTAAGCATAGTTGAACGTGATCGCGCAGCCGCTTTTTTTGCTGATTTTGAAACTGGTAGCCAGATATTAGTGTGTTCAGAAATCGGCAGCGAAGGTCGTAATTTTCAGTTTTCTCATCACCTGGTTTTGTTTGACCTGCCACTGAACCCGGATTTATTAGAACAGCGTATTGGGCGACTGGACAGAATTGGGCAAACAAACACCATCAGCATCCATGTTCCTTATTTAAAAAATACTGCACAGGAAGTCTGCTATCGCTGGTATAACGAAGCATTACAAGCCTTTGAACATAGCCCGACAGGTGGCTACCAGACCTATAAGCACGTACAGCATGAACTGCACAATGCGATTAAAGCAGCACACGCAGAAAGTCAGCCAACAGAGAGCAGCTCAAACGAATTGCTCGAATCATTAATCAGTCAGTCAAAAAAGTACTATCAGCAATTAAGCCAGTCATTACAACGCGGTCGTGACCGCTTGCTGGAATACAATTCATGCCGCCCGCTTACAGCGCAGGATATAAAACAGCGCGCCGAACAGGAGGACAATACATCACAACTTGCTGATTACATGGAAAAGGTTTATGACTGCTTTGCCATCGACAATGAACTGCACAGCGAAGGCTGTTTTATTATCACCCCAAGCGACCACATGATTACACAATTCCCCGGGCTTAACGATGAGGGCATGACCATCACCTATGATAGAAACATCGCACTAAGCTTTGAAGATGCCCACTACATCACCTGGGAGCACCCGTTAACAAACACCGCCATCGACATGGTGCTGAATAATGAAATGGGCAATACCTCAGTCACTGCAAGCGACTACAAAGCGGTACAGGCTGGCAGTGTTTTGCTTGAATGCCTGTTCTCTATCGAAAGCGCAGCTATTGAAGAATTACAAAGTAACCGTTATCTACCGCCAACAATGATACGTGTGGTGTGCGATGAACGTGGCGCAGATCATCATAGTAAACTTTCACATGACATGATTAACAGCACTCGCCAGTTTGTTGATAGCGGTGTTGGCAATAAGATTGTCAATGCCAAGAAAAAAATCCTCAAAGCCATGTTGCAGCGCAGTGAAAAATTTGCCGAGCTGAAATCAAAAAAAGTATTACACCAGGCTCAGCAACAGGCTGAGGAAATATTAACCACTGAAATCAATAGATTAAAGGCTTTATCTAAAGTAAATTCGAATGTTCGAGCAGATGAGATTAATCATTTTAAAGAACAATTAGCAAGGTTAACTGAAATTATTGATGCCGCGAATTTACGGCTGGACGCGGTGCGCGTTATTGTAGCAATGTAAATTCTGTTTTGAATGCATACTCTTCGCACGCAGCAACCCAAACCGTGATCGATTAACCATCAACAATAACATGTTTGCATCATGGTTTTGTTACTTAGAAGCAAGTAGTGGCACGTAGATGCGCCGTTTACGAACCATGTTTTTCAACAGCATAGCGAGCCTTCTCGATGAGTTTGCCTGCATCATCCTTTTTGCCTCCATGAAGCTTTCCCACCCATAAGTTGAGAATGCCAAGTTGCTTGTTGTGAGCCTCATCACGTGCTGTTTT
>CAZYCY010000109.1:6100-7495 GCA_964646145.1 uncultured Thiotrichaceae bacterium | reverse complement strand
ATTTGTAACCAGCCCGCGGGTGGTCTGCACCGCCTGCAACTCCATACTTTTAATATCGAACTGCCGCCCATGACGGCTCTCTTACCTCACCATCAGAAAAAGCAAGGCGTTGTTTTTGGCGACCGTCCACCGACACTGCAGCAAGCACTGCCTGACCTTTATCCCGTGATGCAAACAGAATCATACTGTTATTTGGTGCATATTCTGGCGATTCGTCAAGTGGACCATCAGTTAAAATTCTTGATGATTTTGTTGCCAGATCCAGAATGGCAATACGGTAAATGCCACCTTCACCATGTACATAAGCAATATGTTTACCATCCGGAGAAACACTGGCACTGGCATTATACCTGCCTTCAAAAGTCAAACGTTCAGGTCTGGATTTATTTACTAGCGATTGCCTGTACAACTGAGGCCTGCCAGTACGGCTGGATGTATAGATAATTGATTTCCCATCCACCGTCCACACCGCTTCAGTATCAATGGCCCAGTGGTTGGTTACCCGCTGCAATCTATTATTTGCCAAATTCAGAATATAGATTTCCGGATTACCGTCTTTTGACAGGGTCATTGCCAGTTTTTCACCATCGGGCGACCAGGCTGGCGCACCGTTTATGCCGGGAAATTTGGCAACACTCTGGCGCGCCCCGGTGCGGATATTATGGACGAAAATTTCTGACTGACCACTTTCAAATGAAACATAAGCCAGTTGTGAGCCATCCGGTGACCATGCAGGCGACATAATCGGCTGGTCGGAAGACAGCAAAGTTTGCGGGTTATAACCATCGGTATCGGATACCTGCAACCTTGAACTCATCCCTGCCTCGGTACGAACAGAGGTGACATAAGCAATACGAGTGGCAAAGGCACCTGGTAAGCCAGTAATGTGGGTGAAAATGTAATCACTGATCTGATGAGAAACGTCACGCAAGGTGTCTTTTGTTGCCGAAAAAGAGTAACCCAGCACCTGTTTAGCTTTTAATATATCAATTAATCGAAATTGTACCTGATACAAACCATTTGACTGCGCTGTTACGCTGCCGATAACAATATGGTCCATACCAACAATTCGCCAGGTTTTATAGTGTACATCAGCCAACTTTTGCGGTCGAGCGATTAGATCTTTTTCAGCAACGGGTGAAAATTTTCCACTTCGTGCCAGGTCGGATACGACAATGGCAGAGACATCAGCATTATGCACTTTTGCACTGCCATGCCATTCAAAGGGAATAACGGCAATCGGCAGTGCGCCTTCAAAGCCTTCGGTAATATCAATTTTTAATACTGCCTGTGCTATCGAAGTAAAGCTCAAACAAAGCAAAACTACTATTATCTTTTTCATAGTAAAGGGTTTCTCTATCAACTAATAACTATCTAACGCGGATTAAATGTAAA
>CAZYCY010000109.1:0-6000 GCA_964646145.1 uncultured Thiotrichaceae bacterium | reverse complement strand
CAATCTGCATAATATATTGCTGACGCTGGGTGTGTAATCTAGCAGCCCGTGCCACCTGCCTTCTTGCTTCTGTTACACGCCTTTCTTCTTCCAGCAAAGCACGTTCAAACTCTGCTTTTTCTTCTGCACGCCGCTTACGCTGTTCTTCAACTTTGCGTTTTTCTTCGGCTATTCGTTTTTCTTCGACTATACGTTTTTCTTCTGCTACACGCCTTCGTTCAGATTCTAACCTTTTTCTTTCCTGCTTCTCTTGAGCCAATTTTTCTTGCGCCTGTCTTTCCTTCTCCAAGTCTTCGTTTTTCAACCGCTCCTGTTCTTTCTCCTTAGCTATCGTTAACTTTTCCTTTTCTTCTCGTTGACGCTTTTCCTCTAATATTTTCTGAGTCTCTGTTTTCTTTTCAGCCAGTCGTTTTTCCTCTAAACGTTTTTTTTGTGCTTGTTCTTTCTGTGCTAACGCCAACTGTCTTTTTTTCTCAGCCGCTTTTTTGTCTGCTATTTTTGTCTGCTCTATACGCTTTTTTTCTAAACGCTTTTCGGCTTCTCGCTCATCATGTTTTTTTGCATCAACAACAACCGCCTCGATAATATTATGCTTCTGCGCCATCGGCATTACTGGTGCATTGTCGCGGGTCAAATTCAAGCCCAACAATAATACCAAACCCAGATGCAATACTATCACCAGCAGAAAAATCCATGGGTGATTTTTTAATTCAGTAAATAAACCGGATGAACTCATTTAATTAAAGCAGTTAATAATGAATAGTTAAAAACAACAATGCATAAAAAATCCCGTTGCTTGCGTTGTAATTAATTTTAAAATTCACTGTTCACTGTTCACTTATTTAAGGATGATCGGTCATCAAGCCTATCTTTTCAACACCGGCGGATTGCAGCAAGACCATGGCAGTCATTACCGCACCATAATTAACGTCTTTATCTCCACGCACCAATATTGGTGTTTGCGGCTTTTGTTTTAACACCTGAGCTACCCGTTGTATCACCATATCATCCGTTACCGGTTTTTTTAAGTTATCACCCACGTTTAAAAAATACTCACCGGTTTTACTCACTGTTAATATTAAAGGTTCGAGTTGATCTGGCGGCAAAATGTTAGCACTGATTTTTGGCAGTTCAACTTTCACTCCCTGCTGCACTATCGGCGCGGTTATCATGAATATAATCAGTAGCACCAACATCACATCAATGTATGGCACTACGTTTATTTCTGCCATTAAGCGGCGTTTTTTAGCCATTACCTTTTACCCATTATGCTGGCTCACTGCTGGCATGACTTTGGCGCTGTAAAATAGTGGTAAATTCTTCAGCAAAATTTTCATATGTATTCGCTAAACGATCAATCTGTTCAGCATAACGGTTATAGGCAATGACCGCAGGAATGGCGGCAAACAAACCCATTGCGGTGGCGATTAAAGCTTCAGCAATACCCGGTGCGACCATGGCAAGACTGGCGTGCTCTACCGCGCCCAGGGCGATAAACGAGCGCATAATACCCCACACAGTGCCAAACAAACCAATATAGGGGCTAATTGAACCGATGGTTGCCAGTAGCGACAAATGAGAGTTCAGCGAGTCTTCTTCTCGTGTCACGGCAACCTTCATGCCGCGTTGCACACTGGCTAACATCATTGCTGTATTCACTTTATTTTTATGAGTGCGAATATATTCAGCAAAACCCGTCTCAAAAATTAGCGCAATGCCCCGACGCTCGTCTGTTTTGCGTTTTACCTGGCCATAAAGATCCGATAAGTTGATGCCGGACCAAAACTGATCTTCAAAGCGAAGCGCCTCTACTCTTGCTTTTTTCAGAACTTTATATTTCGTGCTAATAACAAACCACGAAATAACTGATGCTGCCAATAAAATCAGCATTACTATCTGCACCACAATGCTGGCATGTGCTACCAGCGAAAATAAAGACATATCAGTTGCCACAAAAGCACTCCTTCTGGATTTTTTTAATAATGGATGGTGGTATCGTTTGCGGGACAAATTTTTCTGCGTTAAGGCAGGCACAGATTATTGTTGCATCCGCCAAAAGCACCGCAGATTCTACCTCAACATGAGCAGTGCTGCCTAAATGTGGCGTCAATGAACCCAGGGATGGAGACCTTGATTTAAGAAAAACGCTTTGCTTGAAATGAATACTGGCTTTACCTAAAGCAGTAACAAATGTGATCACACTTATCTCGTCATTAAATCTGGCGGGCTTTTTATATTGAATGTTTGCGCTAATTACCGCAAACACAATGCCCAGCTCTCGTTGTAATTTATCCTGTTCAAAACCAACTCTGCGCAATAATTCAGTACGTGCGCGCTCCATGAATTTCAGGTAATTAGCGTAATAAACCACGCCACCTGAATCGGTATCCTCATAGTAGACACGTACTGGCCAGGAAAATTCCTTTGTTTTTACATTCTTCATCTTAACTGTTGACATGGTTAAGCCTGATTGTTTAAGGTTTAAACAGATCTTGTTCCGGCGCAAGTTCTTTGTCAAATTCCTTATTTACGTTTTCCGGTGCAGGCAGCCCGAAATGCTGATAAACACTGGCAGTAGCAACACGCCCTCTTGGCGTGCGCATTAAATACCCCTGTTGGATCAAATATGGTTCAATCACGTCTTCTATGGTGTCACGTTCTTCACTGATGGCAGCAGCCAGATTCTCTACCCCAACCGGTCCACCGTTAAATTTTTCAATGATAGCAAGCAACAAACGCCGATCCATTATATCAAACCCCAGGGGGTCAACTTTTAATAACTCCAGTGCTTTTTCGGCTATATCTTCATTAATGAAGCCATTGGCTTTTACCTGTGCGTAATCGCGCACCCGACGCAATAGACGGTTGACAATACGCGGCGTGCCTCTGGCTCGACGAGCAATTTCAAAAGCACCCGCATCATCAATCTCTACATTTAATATCTCGGCTGAACGTTTTACGATATAGCACAAATCATTTAAACCATAAAAATCCAGACGTAAAACGATACCAAAGCGATCACGTAATGGTGAGGTTAATGAACCCGCACGCGTGGTCGCACCGACCAGGGTAAAGGGCGGCAAATCCAGTTTAATGGAACGTGCAGCCGGACCCTCACCGATCATAATATCCAGCTGATGATCTTCCATTGCCGGATACAGCACTTCCTCAACAACCGGGCTTAGGCGGTGAATTTCGTCAATAAATAAAACATCGTGTGCTTCAAGGTTGGTCAGCAAAGCCGCAAGATCACCTTGTTTTTCTAACACCGGCCCTGAGGTTGAATGCATAGTTGCAGCCATTTCATTGGCTACAATATGTGCCAATGTGGTTTTGCCCAAACCCGGCGGACCAAAAAACAACAGATGATCCAGCGCTTCATTACGCGCTTTGGCAGCGGGTATGAAAATTTCCAGCTGTTCAGTGACTGCTGGCTGCCCACGGTAATCTTTTAAATACTGCGGCCGAATTGCACGATCGATAGCAACTTCACCCGCCACACTGGTCGCTGATAATACCGGATTCTCGCTCACTTAACGACCCTGCAGCGCAGCACGAATAATATCTTCTGTTGATTTATCTTCAACATCAATATCACGCACCATCCTGGCAGCCTGCTGTGCCCTATAGCCCAGTGAAATAAGCGCACTGACTGCATCGTTCACCGGATTCCTGCGTTTTTCCATTGCACCTCCAGTTGCATCTCTGGACATTTCTGCGGCATTGGGCAGATTGATTGCATTCTCTTTTTGCAAACGATCTTTCAACTCTATCACTAATCGTTCAGCGGTTTTTTTACCGACACCGGGCAGCTTGATTAAGGCTTTACTGTCTTCTTCCACAATACAACGAGTGAAATCATCCGCGCTCATGCCAGAAAGTATGGTTAATGCCAGCTTAGGTCCTACACCACTGATTTTTATTAAATGACGAAACATCAGACGTTCAGATAAAGAATGGAAGCCGTACAATAACTGCGCATCCTCACGCACCACTAAATGTGTGTGCAATATGATGCTTTCGCCACACTCCGGCAAATGATAAAAGGTGGTCATTGAGGCTTCTAATTCGTAGCCCACACCCTGCACCTCAATGAGTATTGATGGTGGTTGTTTTTCCAGAATAATGCCCTGCAATCGTCCTATCATTGTCTGTTTATCTCCAGCGACCGCCACGAACCTTGCTGGCGATGCCCAGCATTTTCATCTGCATATGATTGGCGTGACAAAGTGCAATAGCCAGACCGTCTGCTTCATCGTTTTGTGGCTCAAAATCAAGCTTTAAGAGTAGTTTCATCATTTGTTGAATTTGCTGTTTATCCGCTGCACCATTTCCGACAACGGCTTTTTTAATGGCTCGCGGGGTATATTCTCCCACTTCCAGTTCAGCATGGGTCGCTGCACAAATAGCGGCACCTCGTGCCTGACCAAGCTTTAGTGCCGAATCGGCATTTTTATTCATAAATACCTGCTCAATACCCATCGCTTGCGGCTGCCACTTTTCTATAATAAGACTGAGCTCACTAAAAATCATGCCTAAGCGCTTAGGCAACTCATCACCGATAATTTTCACAAAACCACTGGTCACATAACAATGACGCAAGCCATCGCTATCAATCACGCCATAACCGGTGCAACGCGAACCGGGGTCAATACCGATGATGCGTATTTTTTCTGCTTTTCTAAGGATAATGCTTCCCCACTGATTATTGTGCTTTTGGACTGTCTTTATTATTTTTCTGGCGTGGAGTTTACCACTGTGGCAAGTTACCGGCTAAAGGTTTTAGAATTGGGTAATGATGAACGATTTTTAACCAATTTCAGTGTTTTCAGGCTCATTTTATATTGGGCAAGGCTGTATCTTTTGTCGTCGCTTTTCAACAACCAATATGTACTACAATACACACAGACTAGCTATGCTGACAAATCATGCAAACAAACACCACACTTCCTCTGCTTCTTGCTGGCCCCATCATACGCCACGTTAGTAATCGACAACTAACACTGTGGCTAGTGTGCTCCGAACCGCTTGTTATACATGCGAAATGCTTTCACGGTGAAACCTGTATTGTCAGCCAGACATGGCCGGCGGATCACCAGCATTGTATCGCGCTGGGCAAGCATGCCTACGTGCATTTATTGTGCTTACAGCCGCAGCAGCCTTTTCCTATTGATGAGTGGCTAAGTTACGATATTGGCCTGCAAACCTCACCCGATTTACATTCGCCACAAACGATTGCATGGTTAAAAGAAACCGCAGCTCACATCATGTATGACGGTTTATCGCGCCCCAGTTTAATCATAAAATCACATATCGAGCTGCTGCTACATGGCTCCTGTCGCAAACCACATGCCGAAGGTGATGATGCCATGTGGCTTGTTGATGAACAATTAGCCAGAGCACGGGCAGACACAGAAAATGGTCAATCAACACAACCGGCATTGCTAATGTTAAACGGTGACCAGGTTTATGTTGATGATGTCGCCGCACCGATGTTATCCGCCATTCACCAGGTGATTGCTTTATTAGGACTCTATGATGAAAACTTAACCGATGCAACCGTTGCCAGCAGTCAGGAGCTATATGCCAGTGAACATAGCTTCTATGGGCGCACACGTTTGCTGCCCGACACCAAAGCCAATGTAACCTTACGAGAACTTTTTTTTGCAGGCACCCGAAAGCCCATTTTCACCACCGACAGTTCTGATAACCATTTAATCACCCTGGCAGAAGTCACCGCAATGTATCTGCTGGTCTGGTCACCTGTGCTATGGCGGCATGTCGATATCAGCAGCAACAGAAAAGAAGCTGACGGCATTACCTTTAATGCCAACTTGCAACAACGCTATGAGGATGAACATAAAAGCATTCTCCATTTCTCCAGTAAGCTCGATCTGGTGCAACGCGCATTAGCCAATGTACCCGTTTACATGATTTTTGACGATCACGATGTTACCGATGATTGGAACATAACACGCGGCTGGGAAGAAAAGGCCTATG
>CAZYCY010000108.1:2812-7503 GCA_964646145.1 uncultured Thiotrichaceae bacterium | reverse complement strand
AAATTATTCTTCCACAAATAAAAAACTAACATGCCTCTGCATTTAACTCAGCATTGTTATGAGGTCAGGACGCAGGTTGTTGATTTCTCCATCCTTTGGTTCGTGAACGGCACATCCTTGTGCCACTACTCAGGTCGCTGTGAATACATCCCCATGTTTGCTTACCTGGCGCTCTACTGTAGCATCCATGCTACAGATGCCTGAAAAATCAATAACCTGCGTCCTGACCATGGTACTGTGCTGAGTTAAATGCAGAGGCATAAAAACTAAAAATATTTTGATTCGCGTTTCATTCTCAGCTTTAAAGTGAGTAATACTGTTCATATGTAGCCAGGATCCTTTACAGTGTGGACAAAAAACCCTGTATGACCTGTAACTGGATCAATCTCGCCATGATTTCTATTCAGGTCGTTCCCTGTGGGAACGCTGTACTCCTATGAGGTATTCGAGCTAACCTTACCTGTGGATCTTAGTTTAGGGTGCAAAAAACTAATGTATGGTATAAAATTAGCGGTTTTTTCTGTGGGAATATCAGGAAATTTTATGTCGCAACAATCTCAAGATAGTAAATCTTTAGTGGGCAAAATTGCCATTGTTATGGGTAGTCAGAGTGACTGGCCGGTTATGAAACATGCTGTAGAGCAACTGGAGGCATTCGGCATTGAGTACGAAGCCAGGGTAGTCTCGGCGCACCGCACACCTGAATTGTTATTTGAATTTGCGGCGAATGCGCGCGCTAATGGTATTGCCGTTATTATTGCCGGTGCCGGTGGTGCGGCGCATCTGCCGGGTATGCTGGCAGCCAAAACCACCTTGCCCGTGTTGGGCGTACCCGTGCCTTCAAAATATCTTAAAGGCATGGATTCCTTATTATCCATTGTGCAGATGCCTAAAGGCATCCCCGTTGCTACTTATGCTGTGGGTGAAGCGGGCGCGGCGAATGCGGCGTTATCGGCAATTTCTATATTGGCGATTGAAAATAAATTGTTGGCGAAAAAGCTGGATGAATTTAGAGAGAAGCAGCAGCAAGCAGTTTTATCCATGAGTCTTCCGCCTGTACAGCGTTAACACAGGGTGGCTCAATGCCGCTGATGAATGAAGTTAAGTATCCATGCAGAATAAAGAAATTTTACCGGGCGCAACACTGGGTGTATTAGGCGGTGGTCAATTAGGTCGCATGTTTTGTGTGGCTGCGCGCGCCATGGGCTACCGTGTGGTGGTGCTGGATCCTGATCCACTGTGTGGCGCAGGATTTATTGCTGATGTGCATATTCAGGCGAATTATACGGATCAGCTGGCACTTGAAAAAATGGCGAAACAGTGTGACGCTATCACTCTGGAATTCGAAAACATCCCTTCACAAAGTGTACATTTTATAGCGGCTAAAACCACGGTTTTTCCGGCAGCGGCATCGTTGGAAATTGCACAAAATCGTGACCTTGAAAAACAGTTCGCACAAAAAGCCGGTTTGCAGCCAGTACCTTATTTTTCTTTATTACAGGAAAGTGATCTACAGCAGGCAGCAGAGATTGTCGGCTTTCCAGCGATTTTAAAAAGCAATACATTAGGTTATGACGGCAAAGGTCAGTTTTTGGTGAGTGATCTTGCACAACTTAGCGCGGCCTATAAGGCGGTAGACCGGGTTGATTGTGTGCTAGAGAAAAAAATTAATATCCATTGTGAAGTATCCGCCATTGTGGCTAGAAATGCGCGTGCCGAGCTGGCGAGTTTTCCGATTGCAGAAAACCAGCACAGAAATGGCGTTTTGCATATGAGCATTGTGCCAGCACGAGTGGATAAAAAAATTAGTCAGCAAGCGATTGAAGCTGCTTCAATTCTTGCTGATGCCATGTCTTATGTCGGCATACTAGCGGTTGAGTTTTTTCTAAGTGATGACAACGTACTATATTTTAATGAGATGGCGCCACGTCCACATAATAGCGGGCACTACACAAAAGATGCCTGCGTCACCTCGCAGTTTGAGCAGCAGGTGCGCATGATGTGTGGCTTAAAGCCCGGTGATACCCGGCTTATGTCACCGGTGGTGATGGTCAATATGTTGGGTGACATATGGCCGCCTGACTGGTTGAGCATCTTTGCCCAGAACAATATTAAGTTGCATCTTTATGGGAAAACCGAAGCCCGTCCTGGTCGAAAGATGGGGCACTTTAACGTTTTGGCGGAAGATGTTGAGTCTGCGCTTGTTGTGGCAGAGGGGGTTTTTGATGAGCTTAGTAAAAAGCAATGAATAACCTGCGTCCTGACCATGGTGCTGTGCTGAGTTAAATGCAGAGGCATGATGAATAATCCTAAAAAAATCAGTTGAATCTACTGCGGATGCCTAATGCACTGAATCTTAACGACTTTCCAGAATATATTGAACTCACCGTATGGGTGATACGCTTTCCTCCAATATAACCTGTAAAGTCGTTAATCTTCAGCACCTTAGTCACCCTCGCTACGATTCAACTGATTTTTTTAGGATAATGAAGTTTTACGATTTCTAGTGCATGTGCGCAACAGATGTTTTTAGTTTTTAATTATTCATTGCCGAGCTAACGCCGACGATCCCGATGACGGTTTTGATTCCTGCTCTGATTACGGTGTCCGCCAGGCTTGCCAGATCCATGTCGGCTCTGTCTTCTTTCCATCTTGATTGGTGGGTTTGGTTTAGTCAGCAAATCACTGCTTACCGCTTCTTTGTCTATTTTCTGGTCGATATACTCTTCGATATCCATGATGTAATGCGCAAAGTCTTCGCAAGCAAAGCTGATGGCAAAACCACTGGCGCCAGCGCGAGCAGTGCGACCAATGCGATGTACGTAGTCTTCACCTGATTGTGGTAGATCAAAGTTGAAAATATGGCTGACTTCAGGGATGTGCAGTCCGCGCGCGGCGACGTCGGTTGCAACCAGCGTGCTAAACTCACCGTCCTGAAATTTTTTCAGCAGGCTTTGGCGCTTTTTCTGTGGCACATCGCCGGATAATAAAGCTGATTTGTAGCCATTGCCTTCCAGCCAGGCATACACTTTATCGGCCACTCTTTTGGTATTAATAAAAACAATGCTGCGCGTTGGTTCTAGTTTCTTCATTAAGCCGAGCAGCAGAGGAATTTTTTCTTCATTAGCGGGATAATAGATAGACTGTACGATTTTATCGGCAGTTTTGTTTGTCGATTGAATGCGTATTTCAGCTGGGTCATTCATGTGTACGTAAGCGAGTTCAGCAACGCGGTGCGACAATGTTGCTGAAAACAGCAGGCTTAGGCGCTTGTCGGGCTCGGGGCAGCGGTGTAATAGGTAGCGCATGTCATCAATAAAGCCGAGGTCAAACATGCGGTCAGCTTCATCAAGTATGACAACATCGCAGTTTTTCAGGCTAAATACTTTTTGTTTAAAAAAATCGATGGTGCGCCCCGGTGTGCCGACAAGGATATCGACACCTGCTGCCAGTGTGTTGCGTTGTTTGTCGTAATCTGTACCGCCATAAGCAAGACCAAGCGTAAGGTTCGTGTGCTTACCAATGACCAACGCGTCTTTGTGTATTTGAATAGCAAGTTCACGCGTTGGTGCCAGTATCATGGCGCGAACCTGTGTTTTTTGACGATTTTCATGGTCAGGCTTGCTTATCAGATGGCTCATGCAGGCAACCATAAAGGCGGCAGTTTTACCGGTTCCGGTTTGTGCTTCACCGGCTACATCTTTACCGCTAAGGGCAATCGGGATGCTTTGTGCCTGAATAGGCGTACAAAATTCAAAACCAGCATCATCCAGACCTTTTAGTAAGTTAGTGTCAAGATTGAAGTTGGAAAATCGTATTTCAGTAAGATGATGATTCATAGTGGCACAGCTTACAGTAATTTGTAATAAAGGTCGCATAGGGGCTGTACAAATTAAAAAAATAGATTAATATACCAATATCATTATCTTGATCTCCGAATACTTACAAAATTTTTCGATATAAATATAAAAAACTATATTAGACAGTTACAAATTATTCATAGCAAATTCTTTCATTTCGCAAACGAAAAACGCGATTTGGATGTATTTATAAAACTATGGAAAATGCAGGGCACTTTTCTTAAAAACATAAATGAGGTTTCACGTTGAGCAGCGATATTGTTTACGTAACAGATGATACTTTTGAACAAGAAGTGTTGCAGTCTGAAATTCCTGTATTGGTTGACTATTGGGCAGAGTGGTGTGGTCCGTGCAAGATGATCGCCCCTTTGTTAGATGAAATAATAGCTGATTATGCAGGTAAGTTAAAGATTGCTAAATTAAATATTGATGAGAATTCAGCGACACCCCCCAAGTTTGGCATCCGCGGTATTCCAACACTGATGATTTTTAAAAACGGTGAGGTTGAAGCTACTAAAGTAGGTGCATTATCAAAATCACAGTTAACTGCTTTTATTGACAGTAGCTTGTAAGTTCTACTCGTAAGCCAGAGCTTGTGTTATCTGGACTTGTGTCATCAAAGCCGTACTGTTTATCAATGCTGTGTTGCTGATGCAAGGTCTGTAGTTACCGTTTATTTCCAAAAGAAATTTAGTATGAATGACTATTGCAGAGACATGCAATGTCTGCTGGTTTGCCCAAGTTTAACAGCAGATATCAATTGAGAATTTTGCACAAAGATTTTTTTACCATGGCTGCGCTGTCTGCATGGTGCAAAGCTATAACCTAAAT
>CAZYCY010000108.1:0-2712 GCA_964646145.1 uncultured Thiotrichaceae bacterium | reverse complement strand
GATATTAAATAATTCGTAACTACTCATAGAAAGTAGCAAAAACAGAAGGTACTACTCATGCCATAATCTGAGTAGTTGCAATCACTCTTAAACTCAAATCAAACGCCCTTTCCAATTATGAATCTTTCCGACCTAAAACTAAAGCCCGTTCCAGAATTACTTGAAATTGCAACGTCAATGAAATTGGATAATATTTCTCGCTTGAAAAAGCAGGATATTATTTTTGCCATTCTCAAAGCGCACGCAAAAGGTGGTGATGATATCTTTGGCGGCGGTGTACTGGAGATATTGCAAGATGGCTTTGGTTTTTTACGTTCGGCAGAAGGTTCATACCTGGCAGGACCGGATGACATTTACGTGTCACCTAGTCAGATTCGACGTTTTAGTATGCGTACTGGTGATACCATTGAAGGCAAGATTCGACCACCGAAGGACAGTGAGCGTTATTTCGCCATGCTTAAAGTGGATAAAATCAATTATGATTCACCTGAAAATACGCGAAACAAAATTGCTTTTGAAAACTTAACGCCGTTGCACCCCAATGAGCGTTTTACCATGGAACGTGGCAACGGCAGCACCGAAGATATTACTGCGCGCATTATTGATCTGATGTCGCCGGTTGGAAAAGGTCAGCGTGGTTTGATTGTATCACCGCCTAAAGCTGGTAAAACAATGATGTTGAATCATATTGCACAATCCATTGCGGCAAATTGTCCAGACTGCTATCTCATCGTTTTATTGATCGATGAGCGTCCGGAAGAGGTGACAGAAATGGAGCGCAGTGTGCGCGGTGAGGTGGTGTCATCCACTTTTGACGAGCCTGCAAGCCGTCATGTGCAGGTTGCTGAAATGGTTATCGAAAAAGCCAAACGTCTGGCAGAGCATAAAAAAGACGTGGTTATTTTATTAGATTCCATCACCCGTTTAGCACGGGCTTATAACACGGTGATACCGTCATCTGGCAAAGTATTGACCGGTGGTGTCGATGCGCACGCTTTGCACCGACCTAAACGTTTTTTTGGTGCGGCACGCAATATTGAAGAAGGTGGCAGCATCACAATTATTGCTACTGCATTGGTTGATACCGGCTCAAAAATGGATGAAGTGATTTACGAAGAGTTTAAAGGCACGGGCAACATGGAAATTCACCTGGATCGCCGTATTACTGAAAAGCGCATCTTCCCAGCAATTAATATAAATCGCTCTGGTACTCGCCGTGAAGAATTACTCACCAAACCGGATGAGTTACAGAAAATGTGGATATTGCGTCGTTTATTACAGCCCATGGATGAGATTGGCGCTATTGAATTCCTTATGGGAAAATTGCAGGCAACAAAAACCAATGATGAGTTTTTTGATTCGATGAAGGGATAAAAAGACAATGAAAAATGAAAAGTTAGTAAGTTTAGCTTTTATTCATTGTTTATTGTTTATTGGTTTGCTTTTTAGTGGAGCAACCTTTGCTGGTGAAGTGCGGGTTGCTGTTGCCAGTAATTTTAAACCCGCATTAGAAAAAATTCGTGTTGATTTTAAACGGGCGACGGGTCACGATTTAAAAATAAGCAGTGGTTCCAGTGGTAAGTTGTTTGCACAAATCAAACATGGTGCGCCTTTTGATGTTTTCCTGTCTGCGGATGAAAGGCTTCCTCGCCTGTTAATTAAAGATGAAATGGCCAGCAGTGAAAGTGCTTATGTCTATGCCCTTGGTAAGCTGGTGTTTGTTTCTAATATTGAAGTCAGTGGTGCCTGTAAAGAAGCAATAAGCTCAAAGCAGCTAAGGCACTTGGCGATTGCCAACCCCAAAATTGCACCTTATGGACTGGCGGCTAAACAGGTGCTGCAGGCGCTGAACGTATGGCAACAAGTGCAGCCGAGTATTGTCGTGGGCCAAAATATAGCGCAGACCTTCAAGTTTATTTCCACAAAAAATGCAGATGCCGGTTTTGTCTCGCAATCCATGCTTGGTTTGGGCAGGGGAATGGATAGCGGTTGTATCTGGCATGTGCCAGCGCACATGCATGCGCCAATCAAGCAGAAGATGGTGTTATTAAATAATGCCAAAGATAAATCTGCTGCTGCCATGTTTATGCAATACATGCGCTCAGCCGCAGCAAAAGAAATCATTAAAGCATCAGGTTATGATGTATTGTGATATTCAATCAGTAAATTTATATTTTTTGCACTCAAGAACGCCCCGCTTAGGAGATCTTCCGCTGGACTAGCAGTGGCATGGTTGATCTGGGTTACCCGTCCGATTAGAGCCAGAGCTGGAACAACGACGACAGGAAACACTGGCACGTTGGGAAGCCTATGAGCATACTGGTGAAAGCATCGAGCATAATGCCATGGCTGACTGGCTGGAATCCTGGGGGAGACGATAAGGAGAAAGAGTGCCCGACTATAAGATAGAATGGTTACCCGAAGCCACAAGTGACCTGGTCAGGCTGTGAACATTTATAAAAAAAGAAAATCTCCTGGCTACAAAAAAGGCTGCTCAACGAATACTAGCTGTGGTTAATCTACTGACTAAAAACCCAGAAGCAGGCATGCCGAGGCGGGATGAAAATTGTGAGGAATTCAGGGATTTATACGCCTTTTTTGGTAAAGGCGGATACATTGTTCGTTATCGTATTAAGCAACAGAATGTCGTTATTGTTCGCGTCTGGCATAGCCGAGAAGAGTGCGTTTAATAAACATCAAGATTTATCATTC
>CAZYCY010000107.1:0-7506 GCA_964646145.1 uncultured Thiotrichaceae bacterium | reverse complement strand
ACTGCTCAGCGTAATTCGAGAAAAGGATGTAGGTTGTTGATTTTTCAGGACGCTGAATAGTTAAAAATTATAAAAGGGTAAAAGATGACCAACTTCGGCGAACACGTCAGTTTTATCTGGTCTATTGCAGAAATACTGCGCGGTAATTACAAGCAATCTGAATACGGTAAGGTGGTATTGCCTTTTACTGTGTTACGCCGTCTGGATTGTGTGCTGAAACCGACCAGGGATAAGGTGCTGGAACAGCTAAAAACCCTGCCCAAAAGCGTAGATCACGAGATGCGCGAAACCATGTTGAACATGGCAGCCGGGCAGAATTTTCACAATACCAGCGCCTTCACCTTTGAAAAACTGCTGGATGACCCCGACCATATCGCCGCCAATCTGAACAACCTGATCAACGGTTTTTCCGATGATGCCCGTGAGATATTCATTGAACGTTTCAAGCTACCCGAACAGGTGGCAAGACTGGACAAAGACAACCTGCTGTATATGGTGGTCAGTCGTTTTGCACAGGCCGACCTGCACCCAGATATCGTCAGTAATATCCAGATGGGCAGTATCTTTGAAGAACTGATCCGTCGCTTTTCAGAACAAAGCAACGAAACCGCAGGGGAACACTTTACCCCGCGTGAGGTTATCCGCCTGATGGTCAATCTGCTGTTTCAGGAAGACGGCGACGCACTAACCAAAAAAGGCACTATCCGCAAACTGTATGACCCTGCCTGCGGCACGGGCGGTATGTTAAGCGTTGCCGAAGAATACCTACGTGAATTGAATGCCGATGCCCATCTGGAAGTCTATGGGCAAGAGCTAAATGACGAAAGTTATGCTACCTGTAAATCAGACATGATGATTAAAGGGCAGAACGCCAAAAACATTCATCCCGGTAACAGCTTCAGCGAAGACGGTCTGCCCGATGAAGAATTTGACTACCTGTTGTCCAATCCACCGTTTGGCGTGGAATGGAAAAAGGTAGAAGCCGAAGTAAAAGCCGAAGCCAGTACCCTGGGCTATCGTGGGCGCTTCGGTGCAGGCTTGCCCCGCATCTCCGATGGCTCGTTGATGTTCGTGCAACATATGATATCCAAATTTAATACCAATGGTGATATTTCCCGTCTGGCAGTGGTATTAAACGGTTCGCCATTATTCACCGGCAGTGCAGGCAGTGGCGAAAGTGAAATCCGTCGCTGGATTATTGAAAACGACTGGCTGGAAGCCATTATCGCCCTGCCCACCGACATGTTTTATAACACTGGCATTGCCACCTATATCTGGATTATTACCAATCAGAAAATCACTGAGCGCAAGGGCAGGGTGCAGTTAATCAATGCGGTGGGTTTTCATACCCCGATGCGTAAAAGTCTGGGTAGCAAGCGTAAGCAAGTATCCGAACAGCAGATTAACGACATTACCCGCATATTCGGTGAAAATAAGGCAGGCGAACACTGCAAGATTTTTGATAACCGTGACTTTGGTTACCAACGCATCACCGTAGAGCGCCCGCTGAAACTGAATTTTCAGGTGAGTGAAAAACGGCTGGAAAACCTGCAAGCTGCCAAAACCTTTGCCAAACTAAAAGATGAACAACAGACTGCTATTATTGATGTTATCCAAATGCTGGATCAGGATCACATTTATAAAAATCGGGAGGTGTTTGTTAAAGCTCTGAAAGCGGTTTTTAAGTCTACCGATTTAGATATTAAAGCCCCTATGCTAAAAACCATCTGGCGGGCATTAAGTGAAAAAGACGAAGCCGCAGAAACCTGCCTTATTCAATCAGGCACCAACAAGGGCAAGCCCGAGCCAGATACCGACCTGCGGGATTATGAAAATGTG
Source organism: uncultured Thiotrichaceae bacterium (assembly GCA_964646145.1). Taxonomy (GTDB): domain Bacteria; phylum Pseudomonadota; class Gammaproteobacteria; order SZUA-229; family SZUA-229. The sequence goes on along the minus strand of CAZYCY010000107.1, from coordinate 5,667 downwards.
CCATTAAAAGAAGACATAGACGACTACTTCAAGCGTGAAGTGCTGCCCCATGTGCCGGATGCGTGGATAGATGTTGATAAAACCAAAACGGGTTATGAAATACCCTTTAATCGCCATTTCTACCAATATGTACCACCGCGTTCACTGGAAGAAATTGATGCAGAACTGGATAAGGTTAGTGCGGAGATTGTGGTGATGCTAAAGGAAGTGCATTCATGAAATCACAAAATTCACGACATTGCTGCATGACACCTAACTTCCACCGTCATTCCTGCATGTTTTTAGCAGGAATCTACTCTTCAGCCAATAGATTCCCGCTAGAAACATGCGGGAATGACGCGGTGCTTGTGTGGCTATTTATAAGATGGCGGATACTTATGGCTAATCAGGAAAAATCATGGAAAAATAACCTTGCGTTTATATCCTTGCCAGTAAAAAGAACGGAACCTTATATATAGGGGTAACAAGTAATCTTATTCAACGAATCTGGCAACATAAAAATAAGCAGGTAGATGGATTTACAGAAAAATACAAAGTACACACCCTGGTTTATTATGAACAGCATGAAGTTATGGAATCAGCGATTATACGAGAAAAGCAAATGAAAAAATGGAAACGGGACTGGAAAATAAAACTGATACAAAAAGACAACCCGCAGTGGCAAGACTTATGGTTAAAAATTCAATAAAAAAGCACTCTTTTTTCCGTCATTCCCACATGTTACCTAACTGCCACCGTCATTCCTGCATGTTTCTAGCAGGAACCCATTCCTTAGCCAATAGATTCCTGCTAAAAACATGCAGGAATGACGGGGGTGTGGTATGAGTCGTAGGTATCAGACGTATCCAGAATATAAGGATAGTGGTATTAAATGGATAGGAAATATCCCAGAATCTTGGGATATGTGGAAAATTGCCCATGCATGTCCATATGTGGCAAGCGGCACAACCCCCAAAACAGATAGTGATTTATATTATGGCGGTGATAATCTTTGGGTTACAACAGGAGAGTTACGAGAAGGTATAATTGTTGATACAAAAAAACATATAACTGATCAAGCAATTTTAGATATGCCTACATTAAAAATTCATCCTATTGGTTCTGTTGTAATTGCGATGTATGGTGCGACTATTGGGAGATTGGGTATATTCGGTAAAGAAGCGACAACGAATCAAGCATGTTGTGTTATGCCACCATCTAAAATCTTAAATAATAAGTATCTGTTTTATTGGTTATATGCAACAAGGCAAGAAATTATAAATCTTTCTTCAGGTGGTGGGCAGCCAAATGTAAATCAAGAAAAAATATCAGCACTTAAAGTTAGCACACCAGATGCCCATGAACAAACCCAAATCGCCACCTTCCTTGACCGCGAAACCCAAAAAATAGACCGCCTGATTGAAAGGCAACAGCAACTAATCAAACTGCTACAGGAGAAACGTCAGGCGGTGATTTCCCATGCCGTTACCAAAGGGCTAAACCCTGATGCGAAAATGAAAGACAGTGGGGTTGAGTGGTTGGGGGAGATTCCTGAGCATTGGGAAATGGTACCATTGAAATATTCGTGTAACTTTTGTGGCGGGGGAACTCCCGCAAAAGACAACCTAAGTTATTGGATTGGCGGTAATATACCTTGGGTGTCACCCAAGGATATGAAATTTTTCTGGATAACAGATAGCCAAGATAAGCTTACTGTGAAAGCTGTTGAAGAATCATCAACTAACTTTGTCGAATGTGGTGCGTTGTTGATGGTTGTGCGGTCTGGGATTCTTCAAAGAACTATACCCATAGCAATTAATACTGTGGAAGTAACCCTTAACCAAGACATGAAAGCATTGAAATTTAACAAAAGAATGAACGTTGAATATGCTGCAAATTACATTTTAGGGAATGTACCTTCCTTACTTCTGGAATGGTCTAAGGAAGGTGCAACAGTTGAAAGCATTGAGCAGGAATATCTATCAGCAAGCCTATTTCCTGTGCCGCCACTTGACGAACAGTTGGGAATCAATGACGAATTATCGGAGAAAATAGCCATTCTTCAAAAGTTGGTAGATAGGGTTGCTGATGGAATGGCATTACTAAAAGAACGCCGCACCGCCCTGATATCCGCCGCCGTCACCGGCAAAATAGATGTAAGAAATATCACTATGGATAATACTGGTTTACTGGAGGTTTGTTAGCAATGGTGAGTTGGGTATGCGCTACCACGCGGGAGCGTGGGAACGAGAAGCGAGAAACTAAACAGGATGCTATAACCGCATGACCCGCGTCGCCGTCAATCCTGATCTGCTTGACTGGGCACTTGTGCGTGCGGGTTTAAGTGCCGATACGTTGATAAAGGCATTTCCAAAAATCCATGACTGGCTTACGGGTGATATTCAGCCCACCCTGAAACAACTGGAACAGTTTGCCAATAAAACCCATATTGCGATTGGTTATCTTTTTTTGCCTGAGCCACCGATAGAAACTTTGCCGATCCCGGATTTTCGTACGCTTGCCGACAGGCAACTGGCGCAACCCAGCCCGGATTTGCTTGACACGATTTATGCTATGCAACAGCGGCAATCCTGGTTACGGGAAGATAGCATTGAAGGTGAAGTAGAACCGCTGGATTTTGTTGGTAGCGCAACACAAGGCGATGACCCGAGTGCGGTGGGCAGGGAAATGCGCCGTCTGCTCGGTTTCGAGGGTGGCTGGGCTTCACAGGTGCGTACATGGCAGGAGGCTGTCAGTGTATTGCGTCGCGCTATGGAAAGACTTGGCATAATGACAATAATTAATGGCGTGGTTGGTAATAGTATTAATCGTGTCCTGAATGTGGAGGAATTCCGCGGTTTTGCCTTGAGCGATCCGTACGCGCCTTTGATTTTCGTCAATGGTGCTGATGCAAAATCCGCCCAGATGTTTACCCTTGCCCATGAACTGGCTCATGTTTGGTTGGGTGAAAGTGCCCTGAGCGACGTGGAACCGGCATCACAACCTTCGCAACAGCTGGAAGATTGGTGTAATCGTGCGGCGGCGGAGTTTCTTGTTCCCGAAGCAGAATTAAGGCTGTATTGGCACGATGTCAGACATGATGAAGTGTCCTTCGAGTTGACTGCCCGTCATTTTAAGGTTAGCCCCATTGTCGCAGGTCGTCGCGCCATGGATTTGCGTCTGGTGGATCGCGCTGTGTTTTTTGACTTTTATCAGGCATATATCAATGAAGAACGAAAGCAGAAGAAAAAAACATCTGGTGGTGATTTCTACAATAATCAAAACACCCGGGTGGGAGAATTGTTCGCCACACAGGTAATACGTGCGGCAATGGAAGGGCGTGTTGGTTTCAGGGAAGCATATAACCTTACCGGCTTAAACGGCGGCACTTTTCAGAAATATGCCCGCCGTCTGGGGTTTGAATTGCCATGAATCCAGCCCCGTCTTATATTCTTGATGCCGACGTATTGATCACGGCAAAGAATCAATACTATGCGTTTGATCTCTGCCCCGGGTTTTGGGACAGTCTTATTCACTACCATAAAAAAGGTTATATCAATAGCATCGATAGGGTAAAGAACGAACTTCTTGCCGGTGCAAAAACCGAAAATCTGGTGCAATGGGTAAAGAATGATGTTCCAGCCGAATTTTTTCTTGGCGCAGATAGTAATGAGGTAACAGCGGCTTATACCGAAATCATGTTATGGGCGCAGCGGAGTACCCAGTATTTCGACTTCGCAAAGGCAAAATTTGCAACGGGTGCTGATGGCTGGCTGGTGGCATTTGTCAAGGTACACAATATTGTTGTGGTAACAAATGAGCAGCCTCGTCCTGAGGCAAAACGGGAAATCAAACTGCCGGATGTGTGTACACAGTTTGGGGTTGAATATAAAGATATCTTCTTTGTTCTGCGAGATTTGAAAATTTCCTACAAATGGAGTCAAGGTTGATTTTATGTGTGCAGCAGTGACTGAACGAGATTTTGAAGCTGCGATTGAAGCATGGTTAGTTGGTAATGCTGGTTATGAAAAAGCCAGTAATGAGCAGTTTGATGCTGCGCTGGCGCTGGACAGTGAAACCTTATTGGCATTTACCAAAGAGACTCAACACGATACCTGGGACAAGCTGGCTACTAGCTATGGTGGCAATGTAGATAAAGCCGTGGTCGCACGCATAGCATCGGAATGTGATAGCCGAGGTTTGCTGGATGTGGTGCGAAATGGTGTGCGTGATCGCGGGCAAACACTCCATCTGGCTTACTTTAAACCTGCTACTGGCTTAAATACTGAAACCGAAAAGCTTTACCAGCAGAACCGCCTGACGGTGATGCGACAGATCTATTATGATCTGGATAGCAAGAATTCCATTGACATGTTGTTGTCGTTAAACGGTTTGCCTATTGCGACAGTAGAATTGAAAAATGCATTTACAGGGCAGAAGTCTATCAATGCAATTCGCCAATACTTAAAAGACCGTGTGCCTGGTAACAAAACCCCATTGATCCAGTTCAAAAAACGAGCGCTGGTACATTTTGCCGTAGATACTGACGAAGTTTATATGGCGACCAGACTGGCAGGTAATAACACCTTCTTCCTGCCCTTCAATAAAGGTAATCATGGTGGTAAGGGTAATCCAGAAGAGCACGACTATCAGTCAGGTTATAAAACCGGCTATCTGTGGGAAGAGGTCTGGCAGCGCGATAGCTGGTTAGATATTATCCACCGTTTTATACACTTGCAGGTTGAAGAAAGCACTAATCTGGAGACAGGCAAAAAGACCCGTAAGGAAGCTATAATATTCCCCCGCTACCACCAGTTGGATGCCACCCGCAAACTGTTATTTAGTACCAGAGCTGTGGGTGTAGGTGAGCATTATCTGATCCAGCACAGTGCAGGTTCAGGCAAAACCAATACCATTTCATGGACAGCCCATCAGCTTGCCAGCCTGCATGATGAACGTGACCAGCCGATATTTAATTCTGTGGTGGTGATATCCGACCGGCGTAATCTGGACAAGCAACTACAGGATAATATCTATCAGGTGGAGCACAAACAGGGCGTGGTAGAAAAGATTGATGATGATAAATCGTCTGCTGATTTAGCTAATGCCCTGAATACAGGCGTGAAGATAATCATTACTACCCTGCAAAAATTTTCTTTTATTCTGGACAAGGTGAACGACTTTAGCGACAAGCGTTTTGCAGTGATTGTGGATGAAGCCCACAGTAGCCAGAGCGGGCGCAGTGCTGCAAACCTTCGTGTAGCACTGGGCAAGCATAGCGAAGAAGAAGCGTTAAACGCGGCGGAAGGTGAAGACGGAAAGCTAGCCGAAGAACCCAGTAGCGAAGATATAATTCTGGCTGAAATCAAGAAGCGTGGCAAACAGGAAAACATCAGCTTTTATGCCTTCACTGCCACGCCTAAACACAAGACATTGGAAATGTTTGGAGTGGAAGATGCCGATGGTAAACCACGACCATTCCACCTGTATTCCATGCGTCAGGCGATTGAAGAACGTTTTATCCATGATGTATTGAAATATTACACCACCTACAAAACTTACTACGAATTATCAAAAGCTATTGATGATGATCCCGAAGTGGATGAGAAAAAAGCCAGGCGAGCCATTGCCCATTTTATGTCATTGCACCCCCATAACATCGCACAAAAGACCGAAATTATGGTGGAA
>CAZYCY010000106.1:0-7536 GCA_964646145.1 uncultured Thiotrichaceae bacterium | reverse complement strand
CGGAGAAATCAATAACCTGCGCCCTTACCTGAATAATACGCTGAGTAGTTACAAATTTACATGGTTTAGGTTCAGTTTTTCATTGTTTTAAATAGCGCTGCCAGGCTTTGAGGGCATAAACCAGCTCATCAGGGCGAGTTGTTGTTTCAATACGGATACGAGACAATGCCCAATTTACAGTTTGTGACGGGATAAGCGGGTTGTCACTGTTGACGGCTGTCCATGCGATGATACCAAGAAGCTTGTTGGAGTGATTTGATTTAGTCTTATCCCGCATGGCATTAACCAGCCATTGATTGGCCAGTTCGTGGACAGCTTGGGTCTGCTCTGGTGCTACAAAAGCAGGATCAATTTCACCCGCTGCCTGCATTGCAGTCAGCAACCAAAATATATCATCGGCTAAATTATAAGCTGCACCAAAGCCATCATCACTATACGAGTGATATAGTCGCGCACTCTGCAGGTGATGGCTCATCAGGTAGCGAATAGTGTTCATTGCTGTTTTGACCAGTTCGTAATCGCCAATAAGCTTGCCAGTCTCCATTAATGCCACTGCTGCCTGTGCATTGGTATCAACACGCTTAATACGATCAATGGCAGGTGCGCTAATCTCTCGACCGCACGATTTATAATAATCGATATCTGAAACCTGTGCCTGGAAGAACCCACCCTTCTCCCTGTCCCATAACACCTGTTGCAGGTAGTCACTGCTGTGCCGTGCGACTGCTAATAGCCTGGCATCGTTGTATTGCCTGGCGGCCAATGAAAACCAGCGTATGAGCCAGGCATTTGCATTAACCAGTTTTGCGGTTTCTATGTGCAAGTCACGGCGGTGCGGGTCACGGTAATAGAAGAAACCACCATGTTTGCTTTCGTAGAGATTATCAAGTGTTGTGTGCACGGCAAGTTTTGTGCGTTCTGACCACAAATCATTTTGTAACAGAAATGTCCAGGCAAGTGGTGCCGGTCGCTTCAGCAGCGCACCACTATCAAGAACGCCACTAAATGTTCCATTTTTATGGTCATACAGATCTTCCAGATGATCTAGCCAGCGCACAAGAAAACGTTGGTAGTCTGATGCTTTTAAACCGTTTACAGATAGCAGGATTTTAACAGTCGGTAGGCGTTTCACCGCCTGCGTATCAACAATTTGTTGCAGGACAAGCTGCATATCCTGCGGCTCAAGAATGCCAGGGACACGCGCCAGTAGTTCGCCATCAGAAGAAAGGATGACAGTAAAGGGCAAGCCGAAACCTCTGAATCTTTTAACCAGATCGGGACGGGCATCGAAATTAACCAGCACCGGTACAAAATATTCACTGACGCGAGCAATGACATCGCGGTTGCCCAGAGTATCACGCTCATAGACATAGCACCAACTGCACCATGGCGCATAAAAGTAAATAAATACGGGGCGCTCGGAGGTACGCGAATAGGACATACCTTTGTCGAAGCCCTTGATCCAGTTGATAGCATCATCAGCGAAGGCATTGCCCGTGTTAAGTAATAACACACTAATAAGGCACAGCAAGACACTGCACTGCCTGAGAGTAAGTACTATTCTTCTCATAAAGCCGATACACCTTCCCCATTTTGAGGTTACTAGAGGCGTCCTTATAACAGCTTACTTCTAGCCTTGCTGTGTAGACATATATACGGGTTTAAGTTCAGATATTTTCAGTTATTAACCCGGCGACCAAATAGGTCGTGTTCAGGGCAGCGAGCTGCGTTATCGAAGCTTGCTACAGAATAACTGCAGCGGCACTTCGATGCCTTGTCACTGCCCTACGGACAACGGCTGAACGCAACCTATTTGGTCACCGGGTTAATAGTGGTGACTTTTTTTCCTTCACGGTGAAAATAGGTTTTATGACAGCGAGGACATGGTGGAATTCTTCCGGCTTTGTGAAAATGCAACACTTCATCACATTGATCACAAATCAACATACCAGGACCGGTACTTTCGCCAGTATGATAAATATAAGATCGTTCAGCGCTCTGTTTTAGCCGCAACAGTTCAACGGTGGTTTTATCAGCGGTTTCCAGCAGCATATACAGCAAGGCACTTTCGATAAGCGTGGCTTCAAAACCAAGCCAGTCTTTGAGTCTTTCATCTGTTTCAGCCATATGATCGATGGCATCGCCAAGATCACGTTTAAGCCAGGTGGATAGTTTTTCAGCCTCCTCTTCTGTCAACTCGCCAAGTTCTACCGCCTTGTCTTTGGCTTCATCAATAAGCTTGTGCAACAAGCTTCCAGTTTTCTCTTTAGCATTGTGCAAGTTTTCAGCAACCCGCTCATGCATGGTTTCATAAGCTGAGCTGATGGTGTCAAGTGGGTCTACACGTACGGGCTTTTTCATTATTTCCTCCTGATAGGTTTCTAGAATAACACCAGTTTATGTAGCATAGCTATTTTTAGATTGATGCAAATCAAAACAAGTTGTTTTGATTCATTCTCTTGCAGAACCCAACAAGTGAAGAACTTGAGCATTACAAATTGGGTGATTAAGGGCTTGTCAAGAAATAAATTAATCATATTGCGCCGAATATCGTTTTGTATTCAAGGCACCAAAAGGGGCGCATACCAGGCTGTCGAAAAACCACTATAAATACCCATAATTAAATGTCTGTATTTTGGCTATTTTATAGACACAGATGACAGGGGGTGCGATAAATAACAGTGAAAAGTGCGATAACTACGGGAACAGGTGGAATAACATCCGACTACATGGGTTGTGTTTTGAACTCCTAATTCCATTTCTGTTTTGTCCTCTTTTTTTATGATATTTCACTTTTTTTAGCCGACCTAATTTTTATCATTTTCTGGGTTAAAAACGGTTGATTTTTCGTCTTCTTTTTTATCTCTTAAAACTGTGAATATTTCGGTTTTTTTGGTTATTTTTAAGCTGGTTTTTTTGTTCATCTTTTTAGCTCATTTTTACCGATAAAACCACCCATTTCTGAGCAGATGAAAACAGCTCTGATTTAATCTATTTTCAGCCTGGTTACTAGCTGGTATCTGCTTGATGATTTTGGCTGTATTTTGTGCACTTATTAGTTCAGCTTTTTTATCGAGGCCAGTATGTCTTACCTATAGTAACCATGATTAAAACTTCATATTTTTAAATAGATTCAATCATACAAATAGAGTGGAAATATGCCTCTACTTTGGACGGTCAATAATTGAATTAATATTTGGAATTTCAGAATCATCAGTTTTTTCTAACACTCTACTAAATAAGGCTTCAATAAAATCCATTTCTTGATCAATTAGCAATTCAATTTCATCTTTATTTAAAACAGCTTCTTCCAATCTAGGTAAAACTTTTTCATAAATACTCGCGCACATATATGCAAAGTCTTCGTTGCTTGTAAAAATACAAGGTGTAAAAATTGGGTTTCCTACTTTTCTGATAATTATATCAAACAATAGAAGATTCCTTGCGTAGATATTAGGAGAAGAAGTTTTACCTAATAATAAAAAATCAAGGGATAAGCTTTCTTTTTCAGCTAATGCAACAATTTTATCATAAGGAATAGTTCCTCTATTTCTAGCGTTAGCTATTGCTTGAGGTGATATGCCTAAGCTCTTAGCAATATCAGAGTCCGTCTTAATATCAAGAGCTAACGAGAGTCGATTAAATATTTTTTTCGTATTCATTTACATTAACTTCTAGTTGCAATATATTTCATTATGTGTATATAATACACATGTAGTGAATAAATATGACTAATAGACAATAAATTTTGAGGCATTTAAGCATGAATATCAACTCTATTGAACCCGGTAATAAATTATACCTTTCTGTAAGAAGTGGATTTGTAGCCAAGGGATCTACTCTTACAGCCTGGTGCAGGAAAAACAATGTACACCCATCAAATGCGCGATCCTCATTAGCAGGTACATGGGACGGCAAAAAAGGTCGCGAGCTTCGCGAAAAATTAATTGTTGCTTCTGGCATGGCCATTCACTCCTTAGCGTTGAATTCATAGTAGCTGATGATTCTTATCAGTGACAAGAGCACGAATGTTATTTTTTTGGACACCCTGAATTGAGACTTATCTAATGAAGCGATTAATTTGGAAAAACCGCCAACCTACTTCACTCAGGCATGGTATGGAGCTATGCCTTGAGTTTGCACGATTCAAGCATAATCGGAGTGTTGACCGTGTGGCTGATTTAATGGGGCTTGCCAATAAGTGGACACTGTATAAATGGCTGGAAAACGGCCGCTTGCCGTCTGTTTTGATTCGTCCCTTTGAAACGGCTTGTGGTATTGATTATGTCACCAGATTCATTGCCCATAGTGCTCATAAGTTGCTGGTTGATATTCCGACTGGCAAGAAAGCCACCAGTAAGGATGTAAACGCGCTTCAAGCGTCCTTTACTGATGCTGTTGGTCTGCTTCTGAAATTTTATGAGGAGCGGCAGGAAGTTGACGAAACCCTTTCTTCTCTTTACCAGGTCATGGAGCAGTTGGCTCTGCATCAAGGGCAAGTGGAAAAATTCAAACAGCCTGAGCTTGATCTTGAAGGCGTTCAATCTAACGAGGTGTAATAACATGAAACCATCAAAAATAAAACACGACCAGAAGTTATTGGTTAAACCATCATCAGGCAGTGAAAGCCGAATCGCCTATTTTATCAAGCGGATTCCAGCACAGGGCGGTGAAAAGGCTATTAATCTTGTCAAGTTCCCTGATTTTAAAGGGGTTATCAGCCCTGATGATGACGGTATCTGCCATATGAGTGATTACGATTTATCCAGACTTGGGGAGTATGCATAATGATTAAGCCATTATCAGATGATGAGATTCACCATAAGGCCAGAGTGCTTATAGCACAGTTGCAAGGGGTTAATCCTTATGATGCAGCTAGAGTTTTGAACCGCTCCACAACAATTATTCTTGAAGAAAATGACAAGTTGTTTGAAGCACTGAAAAATTACTCTGTTATGCCCGTTAATCCGAGCCTTTTAAGAAAAAATGAGCGGTCAAAAATAATGAATGATCCTGAACTAAGGTCTTTTATTCATTTAGTTAAAGTAGAGCCTGGTGTAGCGATCATAAGTACAATCAGAGCGGTCTGTATTAAGAAATTCGGCAAAAAAAGAGTCCCGTCAAGAAGTGCTGTAGGTCGCTATCTTCTTAAAATGAAAAAAACATTTGCTACTGAAGGGGAAAACAATGGGGATTAATAAAACTGTTACAGAAGCCGCGCAAATTCTGAAATATCTTTATACAGAAGATTTTAAAGCTAAATCTGTTTTGAATATATCTGCTGAATTTAGCATACCCCTGTCAACTGTTTACAGGATTTTACAGAGCTGGAAACAGGCAGGCTTTGTGATTGAAACACCGTCACCAAAAGGTAAAGGGGTGTTGTGGCAAGTTAGTAATGAGCTGGTTTCTATTGCTTTTGCTTATAAGCACCATGTGATTGACAAAGTTCAGTCAACAAAAGATGAATATAAATCAGTATCAGGTCAGGAGTTAAAACTGTGAGTGAAGAATTTAATGAAAAAACATTAATACAGCAAGATAAAAAGGCTGATGTAGCTCTTGAAGAGATTGAAGTTCTTGAAATTGCCAAGGCTCGGGAAATTTATGATAAATCTGGATATACAGAGGCTAGAGACATTGCTTTGAAGATCTTAGGTCAGAATCAAATCTATCAGGCATACGCTAAATTTAACAACGCCGCGAGTTTGGCGCAACTGATGTATGTCAAGGAAAACAAGACATACCGCCATATGGCGGGGTATAAGTATGTTGATTCAGACGGTAAAAACTCGCGGATGCCGCCAACTTGGGACGGGTATTTAAATGCAATCGGGTTAAAAGCAAGGACAGTTGACGAGCAAATACTGGATTGCAAAACAGTAGGTAATGAAGCTTATGAAGCAATGAATCGTATAGGTATTAGTACACGTGACTTCAGAAAGTTACGGCAAATTGAAAGTAATGAGCGCTCAATAATCATTGATGATATCAAAGCTAACTTGAATGACGAAAATGAGATTATAAAAATTATCGATAAAGTAAAATCTGGTTTTGACAAGAAAGAAGCAGGGCTTGAAAAAACCACTGAAAATCTGACTGCCGATCTGGAAGCCTCCCGCCAGCGAGTCACGGAACAATCAGAAGAAGTGACCGACCTGAAGGCTAAGCTTTACCATCGTGATAATTTTTCAGCCTATCCAGACCTGGTTAACAGTATTCGCGTTCAATGCGTTGAAGCATCGGGTGAAATTTTAATTACCCTGGATAAGTTTGAGCAAATTAAAAACAAAATCCAATTCTCTGACTTAGGTGAATATAAGGATGATGATGGTGCTATCGATCCTATGATTCAATCTTATTGGTCAATGTTATGGCAGGTTCAAGCCAGAGTGGCTGATTTAATTGATGATGCACAGCAAACGTATGGTGACATTATTGATAGAACCATCACCAACCGCGCCTATCCTGACATTGATGACTCTCTGAGAGGTGATATTCAAACTGTTGTAGATGAACAGGTGGACGCTATAAAGGCTTATGCTAAACCCCAGGGTTCATTAAATAACTAATAAGAGTTATGTAAGGAATAATAAAATGGCACTCGACACATCCACCGAACTCAACCAGCTTAACCTTCTTCGTGAAATGGCTTGTCAACTTGATGGACTTTCACTCTCTAATGGTGAACGAGGTAAGTTTGTTGCTGAGTGCCTGAACAGACTGGGATGGAAGAAAGATAAATTTTATCGAAGCCTGAAAACAGTTGCCTGGAAAAATGGCCGAAAAACACGTGCAGACAAAGGATCAACATCTCAGAATGAAGAAGCACTATTGAAGCTGGCTGCCATGCAAAAGGTTTCAATGAGAGATAATAAGAAAGAAATGCTGAGTACGCCTACGGGTATTGGGCTTGCTAAAGCCAATGGAATAAATATCTCGGTAAGCTCTTCTCGTGCCAACAAGCTCATGAGAGACCGTAGAGTTAACATTAAAAGACAAAAAAAAGACAGTCCTCATGTCAATATGCGGTCACTGTATGCCAACCATATGCATCAGGTAGACCCTTCAATTTGTGTTATTTATTATTTAAAGGACGGTAAACAGGGCATCATGGATAGAGATCAATTCTATAAAAATAAGCCTCAAAATTTTGACCGCATAAAAAATGACCGAGTCTGGCGGTATGTGCTTTGGGATCATGCATCCAGTGTCATTATTCCCTGGTATGTGCAATCACCTGGTGAAAGTTCGGCAAGCCTGATTGATTTTCTGATGTATGCCTGGGGCAAAAAAGAAAAAACCCCTTTTCATGGTGTGCCTGATATTTTGTATTGGGATCTGGGGAGTGCCAACCAGAGTTATGCATTAAAAAATCTGCTGAAAGGGCTGGAAGTTGAACATATTGCCCATGCAAAAGGTAATTCAAGAGCTAAAGGTGGCGTTGAAGGTGCAAATAATATTGTTGAAAGGCAGTTTGAAACTCGGCTGAGATTTGACCCTATTAACAGTATTGCAGAGCTGAATGAAAAAGCG